>MTKS01000305.1 GCA_004028495.1 Candidatus Electrothrix marina | reverse complement strand
CGTTATCCTTATCAATCTTATTGATTGCCACAACAATGGGCACCTCGGCGGCCTTGGCATGGGCGATAGCTTCCTTGGTCTGATTCATGACACCGTCATCGGCAGCGACAACAAGCACCACGATATCCGTGACCTTGGCTCCGCGGGAACGCATTTCCGTAAAAGCGGCATGACCGGGTGTATCAACAAAGGTAATATCTCCCGACGGAGCCTGAACATGGTAGGCACCGATATGCTGAGTAATACCGCCTGCTTCTCCCTCGGCAACATCCGTTCTCCGGATAGCATCCAGAATAGAGGTCTTACCGTGATCAACATGGCCCATAACAGTGACCACAGGAAAACGAGGCTGCCTTTCTCCTCCTTTTTCCTCTTCCTGCAGAGCCTCGATCCCCAGCTCTTCCGTCATACCCTGCTCAACCTCATAGCCGAAATCCGCCGCCACCAAGGTCGCCGTATCCAGATCAAGGGACTGATTCAGGGTGGCCAGGACGCCGAGGCCCATCAGCTTCGCAATGACCTCATTGGCCTTAATCCCCATCCGTTTCGCAAGGTCACCGACACTGATACTTTCAAAGACCTTAATCCGTCTTTTAATAGCCTTGCTTTCCGTTACCGGCGTAGAGAGCTTACTCTTGCGCCGCTTATCTTTCTTTTTTCGACCCCTGTACGGCGTATAGTCGCCGCCTCCTTGGGAAAAATCCACCCGCTGCCGCCCCTTTCGGGCTGTCTTGCCGGGCTTCTTGGCTCTGCTGTCCGGCGTGTCTCTATCTCGACAACGCGCTTGGTTTTCTTACGATCCTTTCCTCGTCCGGCAGCCGGCGCAGCAGTCTGGGCTTGGGGAGTCGCAGGGGCCTGCCCGCCCTTTTTCGCTCCTCTTGCCGGTCGAGGATTACGACGGGGTGCGGGCTTCTCGGTATCTCTGATGTTCAGCTCCACCCGGCCGACGATCTTTGCAAGCCCTTTGGCACGCTTCGGCTCCTGTTTACCCGGAGCCCTGTTCCGAGCATTCGCCTCATCACTGCTCCCCTGGGCCGCCGCTTCTGAAGCGTCCGTCTTTTTCTCTTCCATGTCGCCTTCCGCCGCCTTGTTCACCGGTTGCTGTTGAGCAGGACGCTCCGCTTCCGTTTCAGCCGGTTGCGATACCGTATCTGCTGTCGCAGGCACCTCATCTTTCAATGCTGCTCTCACTTTATCTTTCCCGTCCTGCTCGTCCGCTTCAGCCTTTTTGGCGATCTCATCTTTCAACGCTTTTGAACGACGTCGCACCACAGTTGCAGTTTTCTTTTTTTGTATCACAGCTTTTTGTTTTTTCATCCCTATCGGCTTCTCGGTAACTTCAGCAGTTGCCTTGCCCAACACTTTACGGCGGATATCGGCAGCCATATCGTCGTCAACCGTAGAACTGAGGCTCTTGACAGGATATCCCATATCTATCAATTTATCTGCCAGCTCTTTGCTTTTGAGACCGGCTTCCTTTGCCAGTTCGTAAATGCGGACTCTGCTCATCAAGTACTCCCGTAACCTTTTCTCTTGGTTCTCTTGGTATTGTGCGTTAACTCAAGTTTTAAGTTACCCGTTAAGTTATCCATGAAGGCGAAATGCTCGCCTCAGCATTTTCTTCTTTTTTGCCAGCCGATTCCTGCACTGCTCATCTCTGCAGCTGTACACCCCCCGACCGGACATTCTGCCGTCCGAATCCTCCTGCAAGGCGCCCTCACACCATACCAAGCGAACAAGTTCACTTTTTTCGGTCTTCCGTCCGCACCCTTTACAGGTGCGAATCGGAATATGCCCTTTCTTCACCTCGTTCTTACAACCTCAGGACAGCCTGTTACCGTCTACAGTGTCGAACGAGGTCGGCTCCTGCGCGGACGAATCATGCGGGGACGAGTTCAGCGGGGATAACATTTCCTGCTCCCGGCCAGACTGCTCCGGAACATTTCCGCTCATATCTTCCGGTTCAACCGTATTTCCGGGCATCGCTTCTTCGCCATTCCCTTCATCACTCACAGCCTGCCGAGGCACGGATTCGTCATCAGCAATCCTGTTGCCCAATTCGTCATCCGATGCGTCATCCGATGTCTCTTCTTCCTGCTCAACCGGTGCGGAAAAAAGGCGCTCCGCTTCCTCCAGAGGACTGGCGACCTGCGTTACAGGGATATCCGCAGCCTGGAGCTTCAGAACAGCAGCCTGATCTTCATTGACACCGACAAGTCGCATAATGCTTTCAATATCAGCTTCGGCAAATTCTCCTGCTGAATGTATACCGGCCGCAACCAGCTTATCCGCCTTTGCCTCGTCAACCCCGTCAATAGCCAACAGGCTTTTGTATCCCGGGTTACCGAGATTCTCATAGCGCTGCTCACTCTTCACATCAATACGCCAGCTCAGCAGACGAGAGGCGAGCCGCACGTTCTGTCCCTGCCGACCTATGGCCAATGACAGCTGGTCATCCGGAACAACGACCAGCAGAGAATGCTGCTCTTCATCCACGATCACCATACTGACTTCGGCCGGGGCCAGAGCATTATAGACGTATTTCGCCGGGTCCGGACTCCAGGGCACAATATCAATGCGTTCGCCCTGAAGCTCCTGCACCACATTCTGCACCCTCGCACCTTTCATACCCACGCAG
>MTKS01000304.1 GCA_004028495.1 Candidatus Electrothrix marina | reverse complement strand
AGGGCACAAGGGATGGTTCCCAAAAAGCTCAATAAGTTCGGTCAAAAAGAAAAAACTTGATAGTCGAGTGTCAATAACGAAACTGCGGATACCCGTTGCATTCACTATCTTTTCGCAGTATTCTAGAATCATAGTGGGCATGCGAATATCAGGTGGATAATAATCCATAAATATTGCCTGCCCTTTTTCATTGCGGGCCACTATCGCGTTGGAGCCGGGCATAATGCGTCCCGGCATGGTTATCTTTCCCTTGTGCATTTGCGCACCGGTCCAAAAGGGGATCATGTGGCCGTCGATATAGCCCAGCTGTCCTTGATTCGAGGAAGTAAGCAAGGATATCAAAATGTCAGCCGCATCAATACGTTCGAGTTCTCCGAGAAATTGCCGGAGGGTATTATTTTGATATCCACGACCGATTAACACTTCAAGCCCATGCTCCTTGACATCATATTCAGTCAGCTTGCCGATACCAAAAAAGGCTGCGTAAAAAAGAGCCTTGAAACGCGTTATAATTATTTGTTTTTTATGGTATAATAGCGGAAAAGTTTCTTCGGGGGGCTCCTTTTTGTAACGAGCTGTTTTTATTTGAATTGCAGCGGCAACCTGCTCAATTATTCCGTTCTGCTCCACGAAAGCGTCCAGTATGCACACCCCGACAAAAGGAAGGTTGGGCGTCAGCTTGACGAGTTCCCCGCCTGGAGCATTCAGCAGTCGCCGACCACAAGGGCGTCCTTTCTTTCTGCTTACTCCCCATTCCTGCCGAAGTCGGTTGACATGACGGGTGGTTATGTTAAGATTTTTGTATTCAGCCTTGATGTTTTGCAAGATGGCTGAACTTGTACATTCCGGGTGCTGTGACGCATGTTCCCTGCTTATCTTCCGACCGTTTTTAAAGACCGGGACCGTACACCATGCACTTTCCGCTATGCTCAACATCTTCCATTTTCCTTGGCTACCAATGACAAATCGTTATTTATCATATTGGTACAAGAAAAATTTCAAATGTCCATTTTTTTTATGTCGTAAAATTAAACGATTAATCCACTGGCCGGAAAAGCATGTCACGGGCCTGTTAAAATGAACTTTTTCCTCCCGGTGTTAAAACGCCGGTCTATTTTAGTGCTGTCCCTCCGGAACCGTTTTTTTCCGTCGCCCCGGAGGTACCGAACGAACATAGCCCGATATTTTAACATGTTAACATATCTAAACGAACAATTATCGCCAATTTTACGATATTATACTGCGTGATCGCAATATGCAAGAATTTTGCTGAAAACCGAACCGCCGGCAGCTCAAAAAAACCCGAGCCGGGGCCGGAAAGCCCATTCAACGAAAAAACTGTTTGAAAAAAAAGAAAAGAAACATATAGTGTAATTTTTATATATAGTCAAAGCAGCCCCCGCAAACGCAATTTCTTAATTTTTCATCATGAATATTGATACTGACAAATTAAGAACCTGACCAACACGGCCGAGACACAGCAAAGAAAATGTTGCGTCCCTGTTCCGCTGATCGGTAAACCACATAACTGCGGCTATTTGTCGTAAGGTAACCAATACACAGAACTCTATGAAACCAAATCATTATCAAGGAACCGCCGCTCCTGAAAGCTGGCTCGGAGATCTGGACAAATACCTGTTCGGTGAAGGCACCCATGAACGCGCCTATGAAAAACTCGGTGCTCATCCGGTCACGTTTGATGAGCAGGAGGGCACGGTGTTCGCGGTCTGGGCCCCCAATGCCCGACAGGTCTCCGTGATAGGCGACTTTAATGAATGGAACGGTGACGCCTGTCCCATGCAACCCAGCAATGAGGGAATCTGGACGATTTTCATTCCGGGCCTGAAAGAGCACACTGTTTATAAATACAGAATCACCACCCGGGAGAACGAGCAGTTCGACAAATCCGACCCTTACGGCTTCTCGATGGAGCTTCGCCCCGACACCGGTTCGGTTGTGGCAAATCTGGACAGGTATGAATGGCGGGATGAAGATTGGGTCAGAGAGCGTTCACAACGTCAGTCGCTGGACGGCCCGATCTCCGTCTACGAGGTACATATCGGGTCCTGGCGCAGGGAACCTGATGAAAAATGGGGGAGCCGTTACCTTACCTATCGGGAGCTTGCCGACACATTGCTCCCCTATGTGCTGGAGATGGGTTATACCCATATCGAGCTGCTGCCGATCTCCGAATACCCCTTTGACGGGTCCTGGGGATATCAGGTACTGGGCTTTTTCGCCCCGACCAGCCGCTACGGCACCCCGCAGGACTTTATGTATTTCATCGATCAATGCCATCAGCATAATATCGGCGTGATCCTGGACTGGGTTCCGGCCCATTTTCCCAAGGACGGTGCCGGGCTGAATTATTTTGACGGCACTCATCTCTACGCCCACGAAGATCCCCGCCAAGGCGAGCATCAGGACTGGGGCACCATGATCTTTAATTACGGTCGCAACGAGGTGCGCTCTTTCCTGATTTCCAATGCCCTGTTCTGGATTGATAAATATCATATCGATGGACTCCGGGTTGACGCGGTGGCCTCCATGCTCTATCTGGACTACTCACGGGAAGAGGGAGAATGGCTGCCCAATGAACACGGAGGTCGGGAAAATCTGGCTGCCATCAGCTTTCCCCAAAA
>MTKS01000303.1 GCA_004028495.1 Candidatus Electrothrix marina | reverse complement strand
TCCTTTATGAATTTCACCGACCTTGACGATAATACCATTATCGGGGCGGACAAGGCCGGCGAACCGCTGGCGGAATTCACAGACAGGCATATCTCTCTGTTTCGCGAGGCGATCAATTTTCTCGGCATCAACGATTTCTCCGGTTATCCCAGGGCCTCGGAGTATGTCGCCGATATGATTGAAATCGCCCATGAGCTGATTCATAAGGGTTATGCCTATGAAAAACACGGCTCTATCTATTTTGATATTTCAAAGTTCAGCAAATACGGGCAGCTTTCCGGGGTTGATCTGAGTATGATCCAGGTGGGCCGTACCGTTGATCTGGATAATTATGAAAAGGGCAATCCAAGGGATTTTACCCTGCTGAAACGGTCCACCCTGGGCGAGCTGAAAAAGGGGATCTTTTACGAGACAGACTGGGGCAACATCCGTCCGGGCTGGCATATTGAATGTACTGCCATGTCCACCCGTCATCTGGGCGAGACCATTGATATCCACACCGGCGGACAGGAACTGCTCTTTCCCCATCATGAAAATGAGATCGCCATCGCCGAGGCCCTGACCGGTAAACCCTTGGCGAATTACTGGCTCCATTCGGGACTGCTGCTGAAGGACGGTAAAAAAATGTCCTCGGAAGCGGGGAATACAGTGACGCTTCAGGAAGCGATGGACAAAGGGTATAATGGGCGGGAAATTCGCTTTATGCTGCTCGGGGTGCATTATCGGAAATCCATACATTTCACCTATAAAAAACTTGATGCCGTCCGCAAGGCCTTGAAAAGGATCGACGAGTTCACCCGAAAACTGGGCTGTATGCATCCGGGGCTTCCTCACCCGGTTATCGGCTCTTTACTCGTTGAATTAGAGGATCAGTTTATGGCAGCATTGGATGATGATCTGAATATTTCCGGTGCAGTCGGCGCCCTGTTTGAATTTATCAAAAAGGTGAATCCTATCCTCTATGCAGGCAGTGTGGATCTGAACCAGAAAAATGAAATTTTTTCCCTTCTCCGGAAGATGAACCGGGTTTTCGGTTTTTTCCGTTTGGAGCAATGTATTCTGGCCCCGGAAATCAATCGTCTGATTGAGCAGCGGGAAGAGGCCCGTCGTCGTCGGGACTGGGAAACAGCGGATAAGGCTCGAACAGAACTCCTGCAAAAAGGCATTATTGTCCATGATACGGCAAACGGTCCGGTGTGGGAGCAGGACGAGGCATGTAAAGTTTGTGAGAATGCTACTGGAAATGAACGTTGATTTATTTGTCGTTCTCTTGTATATTATCTCTCTTGCGAAAAGTAGGTCAATATGATCACATATGCGCCAATAGCTCAGCTGGATAGAGCAACGGCCTTCTAAGCCGTAGGTCGCAGGTTCGAATCCTGCTTGGCGTACCAGATATATCAGGGAGTTAGCGATTTTTCCGTTAACTCCCTTTTTTTATTCCCCACACTTTGTCTCGTTTTCTGTGGGGAGTAATATTGCATCCCGAACTCCAGCCCGGAACCTGCCTGAAAAAGTATTTTGCCCTATGTCATAAATGGAGCTTTCGTTCGATCCTTCCCAAAATAAAAATGAGACTGTTATAGTTCTGTAAATGAACTTGACATAAGATCAAGTTCCGTTTTATGATGAAGCATGAAATTTGATCCGAGTAAAAAATTATCCGAGAGCAAACTGAAAGATTTGCTTGCCTACATTCAAGGCAGCGGGGGAAGCGTTATCCTGAGCAAACACGCCAAGGAAAGGATGTAGGAACGGGGCTATTCTCTGCGGGACATCATGTATATTATCGCGAACGATTCTTTTGCGAATTGGAAATACACATTCAAGGGTGAAGACTTGGAAGGGACTGAAGGCGGGGTGGTCTTTTCCGTGGGCAGGCATTATCAATGTATCATAATTACCGTTCTTTCATAACGGTCAAGAATGCTCATCAAACCCGTTTTTTCTATTCGGGAGAGGTCGGTTAAACGGAGGAAAGAATAATGGATAAATGTTATATGTGCGGGAACAGTCTTGAGGTTATCAGGGACAAGCCCTATGAATATACAGAGAGCGGCCTGAATGTCCTTTTGCTGGGAATTACGCAGTACCGTTGCGGTTCATGCGAAGAGGAATACGCGGCCATTCCGGCCCCGGAGAAGCTGCATAAAATTATCGGGCTGGAGATATGCAGAAACAGAAAGGCTCTGCTGCTGCCGGAAGAAATTAAATTTCTCCGCAAGGAAATGAACCTGAAGAGCAAAGAACTTGCCTCTTCTCTCGGTGTTGACGAATCCACGGTTTCCAGATGGGAGAACGGACGGAAGCGGGTCGGGGAAGGATCGGACAGGCTTTTACGTACTCTGTATCTGAGCTGCACGGAAGAGGAACAGGACAGGCGCAATATCCTTGAGGTATTGAAAAGTTTCCCGCATCATCGCAAAGAAATCGGGGAGCGGCAGGCAATTTCTCTGAACCCTCAAGACTGGCTTTTGCCGGACTGTGCCTGCGCTGTGTAGATCGGCTGTTTCAAGGGGCCGTTTCCTTTCGGCCCCTCTGACAATCCCGATCCGCAACGCTTCTGTGGTACCCCCCCCGAAAAATCTCCTTCAGTTGCTTCCTGAAAAAACACTCCTGATATACCTCTGCCTCCCCTCATGTATACAAAAAGCTGTTTTCCTATA
>MTKS01000302.1 GCA_004028495.1 Candidatus Electrothrix marina | reverse complement strand
TTTCCCCACTAATCTGCGATGAGCCCTTTTTTTTACCTCCCAAACACCAACCGGTTCTCCTCTCCCCGATCAATCCGCACCGTATCCCCCTCACTGAATCTGCCCTTCCAGAATCTCCAAAGCCAGCGGATCTTCAATATATCGCTGGATGGCCCGTTTAAGGGGGTAACGTATCGAGAATTGGATTATATCTCAATCCAAAAAAACGAACGGAAAGTTAGACAAGAAATATTTTATGACATATCATTAAAGATAACTTATCAATAAACGGTAAAAAAAGGAGGTGCGAAATGGCTAATTCAGCGACAGAAGGAGAAGCACGTATTCACGGATTTATGGTTCAACCGATTTTAGGCTACGGAGCCACAAATGAGGCAAGATTTTCAAGCCAAGGTGAATACGACCGATGGGTAAAGAGCATGGCCGATGTGGGGGCGGAGATGCTGTTCTATCAATGGGTCACCCATTTTCACCAAGGGCAATATTGGTTCAGCGATGTCCATGTCGGCAGTCCTGATGCGGACTTCGCGTTTTATAATCCAACTCCATTAACTTTGAACGGTATTCCTACCAGAGGCTGGTCATCACCAAGCACAAGTACTTGGCCGGGAGTACCTGCCCAAGAAGGAGGCAAAGAGCCTGTGGCCTATCTGCTTGACGCTGCCGAAAAGGCCGGTATTAAAGTCTGGCTTGGCCTTTATCTCAATGAAGGCACCGGAGACTTTCTCCGTTATAACTGGTGGGAAGCTATTGATGATGAGAATGGCACGTTACGCCAAGCAGACAAAGATGCCATTAAACACAACGTGGATCGCTCTGTCGCTGTGGTGAAGGATATTGCCGGTCAATTTGGCACTCATCCTGCACTCGGCGGTATTTATTACTCTGTTGAGATCACCAACCAGCCAGCATTTATCAAAAATCACGCCTATCTTGCCGAAGAGATAATCAATCCGGTTGCCAAGGCGGTTCATGCGGAACTGCCGGGAAAAAAATTGGCAATCTCCCCTTTCTTTAACACAAAACTTGCTTCAGCGGAAGAGTTCGGAAAAATGTGGGAATACGTTTTGAAGAACAGCGAGCTGGATATACTGATTTTACAGGACGGTGTTGGAGTGGAGCCTCATACTCTCACCCAAAATAACGATCTAATCTCGGAATATTTCCAAGCTGTTCAAAAGGCGGCTAAAGCAGCAGGGAAACCGCTCTGGGGCAATGCGGAACTCTTTACCAGTCTTGGGGATCGAGACGATCCGCAACGCATTCCATCAACGATAGACAGAGTCCGTAGACAGCTTGAAACAGAGACTCCGTACGTGGACAAATTCGTCTGTTTTGACTTTCACTATATGGACCCCAATCCAAGATATACTTTTCCTCAAAAAGAACAACCGTCAGAATGCGATTCCTCCAAGTTATCAGGCTGCAATCTCCCCACCGCTTTAGGATGCGATCCTTCCACGGATGCGGCAATGCGCCGCAGGTTGTATGATGATTATAAGGCATACTGGGATGAATGGCAGAGGAATCACCCCGTCAAGTGACCTCCGTCAATTCGTTCTTTTTGACAATCGGTCAGAAGTAATTCCCCGGCTCATTAACTCAAGCCGGGGAGTTCCGAGCACTGCTTTCTATTTCCCAAACACCAACCGATTCTCCTCCCCCCGATCAATCCGCACCGTATCACCCTCGCTGAATCGCCCCTCCAGAATCTCCAAAGCCAAGGGATTCTCAATATAACGTTGAATAGCCCGTTTCAGAGGCCGGGCACCGTAGCTGGGATCATAGCCGGTCTCCACCAGGAAGAGTTTGGCCTCCTCTGTCAATTCTACAGAGAATTTACGTTCTTTCAGTCGGGTCGCCATCCGAGCGACCTGGATATCCACGATCTGAAGAAGATCCTTCTGGGTGAGTCCCTGGAAAGTGATAATCTCATCCACCCGGTTAAGAAACTCCGGGCGAAACTGGCGGTGCAGCAATTCATCCACCTGTCGCCGCATCTCCTCCGGATCGCTCTGTCCCAGCTCCATGATCAAATGACTGCCCAGATTTGAGGTCATGATCATGATGGTGTTTTTAAAAGAGACCGTTCTCCCCTTGCCGTCGGTCATCCGTCCGTCATCCAGCACCTGGAGCAGGACATTGAAGACATCCGGGTGCGCCTTTTCGATCTCATCCAGCAGGATCACGGAATAAGGTCGCCGACGCACTGCCTCGGTGAGCATCCCGCCTTCGTCATAGCCCACATAACCCGGAGGCGCACCGATCAAACGAGCCACGGAATGCTTTTCCATGTACTCGCTCATATCGATGCGGATCATGGCCTGTTCCGAATCAAAGAGAAAATCAGCCAGACTGCGGGCCAACTCGGTCTTGCCCACCCCGGTGGGACCGAGAAAGATAAAAGAGCCCAGCGGTCGATCCGGGTCCTGGAGACCGGCTCTGGCCCGACGCACCGCATTGGCCACCGAGGTAATCGCCTCTTCCTGTCCGATAACCCGCTTTGCCAGCTGCCCTTCCGCCTGCACCAGCTTTTCCTTTTCGCCTTCCAGCAACTTATCCACCGGCACCCCGGTCCATTTAGCCACCACGGCAGCGATATCTTCCGCACCGACCTCTTCCTTGAGCATCTGGTGATTCTGCTGCACCTCGGCCAATTTGCGGTTTTCCGCCT
>MTKS01000301.1 GCA_004028495.1 Candidatus Electrothrix marina | reverse complement strand
CGTAGATCTGCTCCGTGATAACATGCAGGTTGACTGTGGATTTCAGAACCCGCACCTTTCCGGTCTCCAGCTTGGAAAGTTCCATGATATCATTAATGATAGCAACTAGATGAGCACTGTTCTTTCTGATCGTCTCCACATAACGCCGCTGCCGGTCTCCGACATCCGACTCGGCGAGCATCTCCGCATAACCGACTATGGCATTCATCGGGGTGCGGATCTCATGATTAATATTAGCGATAAACTGGCGTTTTCGCTGATTGGCCGCTTCAATTTTTTTCTCGGCCTCACGTCGTTCCTCACCGACGGTCCATCCCTCGACGCTGTGACTTATGCTGACAATAATCTCCCGTCCAGCTTCAGCGACGTGCACAAGAGTATGCTCGACAGCAAACCGTGTTCCGTCCTCTCTCACCAGACAGCCGCGAACAGTGCGGACCCCATGCGCTTCCAGCTCGGCGAGATGTTTTTTAAGATCGACATAATAGGGTTCCAGCTCCTCCGCCGACATGCCCGCTGTCTCTTCTCTCCGCATTCCGACGGTCTTGAGAAATGTCCTGTTGGCTGTTATGACCGTGCCGTCACGATCAAACAGTATCCCGTACAGGGGCAGAACATCAAATATCTTCAATGCGAACTGTAAATCCTGTGTCACTCTTTTTCCGGATTGCAATGAATACCCGGTTGAACCGGGAATCGTTTTTTAATGAGCACGGAGAAGATCAGTCACCTAAATAACCGGCTATTTCTTCGGCTCGTTCCAAGCTTGTTTTCCCGGTGACCGCAATCTCTATATCAGCCAGCTTGCGATATTGAGGCAGGCGTTCCCTGAATAATTTCTCAGCCTGTTTCAAATCCGCAAGCAAGGGACGTTTCTTTATTTTCTTTTTTGCATTCGGGTGATTACATATGGAATGATAAATACCCTCCACTGTGGCGTGCAGATAAACAACCTTCCCTAATCTGTTTAAATTCCCGACATTGAAAAAACCGCCGCCCGTGGAGACGACGGTTCCGCTGACATGATATTCCAGCCAGTCCGCCGCCTTCTGTTCCAGGCGACGAAATTCCGCCTCACCCTGCGCTGCAAAGATATCTCTTATCTTCATGTTAACCATGCTTTCGATCAGGTCATCAGTATCTACAGTAAAACGACCTGTCTGTTCGGCAAGAGCCCGTGCAGTTCTTCCCTTACCGACTCCCATGAAGCCGATCAGGATAATATTATCAGACATAATGTTCCTTCATCTTCTTCTGTTCATTGGCCAAACAGCATGAAAAACTACTTGGCACTCTACGGTAAGCGGCAAAGCTTCAGGCCCAACGCAGTGTACCCTGCAATTAGCATTGTACTATATTCTTTCAAAAAGAATTGTAAAACCTAAATCAAAATCTGTAAAATGAATAAATGAATTTCAGGACAAAGCGCAGCCCGCCACCCCCACGCCTCTGTTTAAAAATCCGTCATCTTCCTGAATCTCAGCCACTCCCGGTACTTCTCCCCAAGCATTGACCAGCTATACGGTTCTGTTAACATTTTCACCTCTCCACTGGTTACCGGGCGTGATGCGAAAAATAATTTCCGGAGATGCTCGCCCAGTTTCCCTTCCGAATATCTGTATTCTTTTGGAAAAAGCTCTCTGTAAGAGAGGCGGTCCGGCACCACGGGACGACACCCGGCCCGCACACCCTCCAACACGGAGATCCCGAAAAACTCATGGCGGGCCGTGGACACAATATAATCACCTCGCGTAAGCAGGCGAGCATACTCTTCCCGGCTTTTCACATAACCGAAGTGGATCAACCTGTCACTGAGAACCGTTTTGGCTTGAGCAAAGATTTCCGGTTGACGGCGAAAATGCTGACCAAGCACAATAACCTGAAACGGGAACTCCTCAGCCCCCTCAGCCAGTTCAAACAGAGTATGAAAAAAGGTTTCCGGATCTTTATCATGTTCCCAGCGATGATTCCAGACAATAACCGGCACCTTATTTTTATTCTCCTGGCCGCTCCTCTCGCCTGCTGATGCCCCTTCAGCAAGAACATCAATCTCCTGAAAATTAATGCCCGGATAAAGTATAACGGACTTTGCCTGAATTTGCTTTTCAAGATGGCGCAATTCCATATCCGCTGACTTTTTCAAATAGAAACGAATCCCGTCCAGAAAGGTCTTCAGGTTGTAGCGGCTGTTAAAGGCAAGACGATCCGCGCACAAAGCTGAGGTAAAGTTGATGGAGGCGAACTGCAGCATGCCGGGATCATACACCCGGCCGGGATAACTGAACTGGTTTTCATGGAAATACATCGCCAAGGGAAGATGTATCCCTTGCGCGGACAAAAGGCTGCGCAACACGGCCGCATCGAGAAAAGTGGAGGTCAGTATTCCATCGAAACAATTACTCGGAGCATTATCCTGAGCATTCCTCCGGGCAATCATTTCGACAATCCGCTGAGCAAACCAGGGAGCAGCCAACTGCATCCGCATCTTCCATTTTCGCGCAGGAAGAGCGACAAGGGTGAAGCGGCAGTCAAGCTGCTGCTGCAATCCGAGCAGGAAGGCCTTATGAGAGCCTCCGTAATACGGTTCCAGCAGAAGGATATGCTGTGAATCATTACGCATAGCGGCTTTACTCAGTTAACCAAGAAATCCATATTTTTTTCAAAAACAATTAACATGTTACGAAAAAAA
>MTKS01000300.1 GCA_004028495.1 Candidatus Electrothrix marina | reverse complement strand
TTGTTTTTATCCGCATTCCGTTGTTTTTTTGTCTAATAATTCGCAGGAATACAAAATTTCTTATTGATAATGGTAGATTGCAGCATGTCTGCCCGTCTATAATACTTTAAATATAATATAAGCCAACATACAACAGGAGAGTTGACCGGTGAATCCCATTGAATTAAGTAAAAATGTCTACTGGGTCGGTGCCATTGATTGGATGACCAGAGATTTCCACGGCTATTCCACCGACCGGGGTACGACCTATAATGCCTATCTGATCATCGATGAAAAGGTTACGCTGATTGACACGGTAAAGGAGGGGTACCGCCGTGAATTGATGAACCGTATCCGCAATATTATCGATCCGAAAAAGATTGATTATCTGGTTGTTAACCATGTGGAAATGGATCATTCAGGCGTTCTGCCCGATGTGATTCGGGAAGTTGAGCCGGAAAAGGTTATCTGCTCCAAGATGGGGCATAAGGCCCTGATGAAGCATTTTCACGAGGCGGACTGGCCCTATCATGTTGTCACCCCCGGGGAGGAAATGAGCCTGGGTGAAAAGACCCTGAGCTTTGTGGAAACCCGTATGCTGCACTGGCCGGATTCCATGTTCACGTACCTGAAAGAGGATCAGATTCTTTTTTCAAGTGATGCATTCGGCGAGCATCTTGCTTCCAGTGAGCGCTTTGACGACGAGGTGAATCAGGATGTCCTCATGTACGAGGCAACTAAATACTATGCCAACATTCTGACCCTGTATTCCCCCCTTGTCAAAAAACTCATTAAGCAGGTTCAGGATATGCACCTGCCTATCAAGATGATTGCACCGGATCACGGTGTCATCTGGCGGAAAAATCCAGGGAAGATTCTGGAGGCGTATTCTCGCTGGTGTGTTAACGAGGGCAACGGCAAGGCCTTGGTCATTTATGACAGCATGTGGCATTCCACGGAAATGATGGCCAAATCCATAGCCGCAGGTCTTTTGGATAAAGGGATAAACTATAAGCTGGTGAATCTTCAGGTTAACCATCGCAGTAATGTTATGTGCGATGTGCTTGAGGCCAGCGCCATTATTCTCGGGTGCCCGACGTTGAACAACGGTATGCTTCCGAGGATGGCGGGCTTCCTGATGTACATGCGCGGCCTGCGTCCGACCAATAAGATCGGGGCTGCCTTCGGTTCCTTCGGCTGGTCCGGTGAAGCGGTCAAGCTGATGAATACAGCCATGAAGGAGATGAACTTCACCTTGGTGCATAAGGGATTAAAGGTGCAGTATGTTCCCGAACACGGTCATCTGGAAGAATGTGTTGAGCTTGGTCACGCCGTGGGGCAGGCCCTGCTTGATATGAAGGAAGGAAAAGACATCGAAGCTGTCATCTGATCACCCGTTATTATTGACTGCACAAACAGGAGAAAGCGAATGAAGATTGCAATAGATAAGAATGTTGTTGAGTTCACGATGGAAAATCCGCAGGAGACCGCCGATATGGAGGTTCTTTGGCGTCTGTTGGTGGATTGTGTGGCTGATAATAAACGGATGGAACCCATTGGTGAGTATATCCCGGTCAAGAGTAATGTTGCCCGGTTCATCATTGAAGGGGTTCCTGCAAAGACGGTCTACACGGATGATCAGGTGCAGGAAGAATGCACGGTTGTGTGCATGGTCTGCAATAAGTATGCACATCTCAAATCCGGTGACTCTGTTCCGGTCTGCTGCGGCAAGCCTATGGAAGAGGTGGACTGAAAGCCTGTTTCGCGCAGATTACCCGGCCTTGTAAAGACCCCGGGTAATCTGTGAGAGTTATAAGGTTAACCGGCCTCCTCCTTCTCCCCCTGCCGCCGCCTCCTGCTCTTCCAGCACCCGCTGAAAAATAGCTGAAGCCATTTCGTTGTATTGTTTTGCAACATCCATCTTCCTTTGCCGTTCACAGAGTTTGGCCAATTCCTGGTAAATACTGCCCACAGCCGGATGGTACTTGCCCCGTAACTTTTGAGTCACAGCCAAGGCCTGCTTATAATATTTTTCTGATTCGTCGTATTTACCGCAGATCCGGTATGCTTCCCCGACGTTATTATAGATGATGATTATGCCTGCCAGGTCAGGGGCGGGGGAGTTTTTCTTTATCTTGAGAAGCCGCTCAAGCAGGGGGATGGCCTCAGCCTCGCCTTCCAGCTCCATATGCAGGCGGGCCGATTTGTCGAGGATATCCGCCAGAATCATGTCATCACCGGCCTTATCCATGATGGCCAAGGCCTTTTGGTATGGTTCTTCGGCCTCTTCATAAAGCCCTTGGCTTTCTTGGAGCAACCCGACCTGATACCAGCAGATCCCCATTTCAGGATGATTCTTGCCGACCAGCTTGGTCAGGCTGCTCATCGCCTTTTTGTAATAGGCATCGGCCTGTTTATGCTGCCCGAACAGGGCCGCGCTGTAGGCAACTTCCCGGCGGGCTTTAGCCAATTCCACCGAGTCCTTGCCCTGGCGGGCAAGCAGCTTTTCCAAGGCCATAAAGCGCACCAACCCCTTTTTATGCTGATACATTTTTCGGGCCAACAGACCAGCAGCCCGAAGATAATTGGGATTGGCGCTGTCCAGCTCGACAGCCTTGTCAAAGCGGACCGTTGCTCGGGTGAAATCCATGCGGCATTCCGCCAGCCGACCGCTGTGAAAGGCGGCAAAAGCTCCGCCCTTGCCCCCTTTGCCTAT
>MTKS01000299.1 GCA_004028495.1 Candidatus Electrothrix marina | reverse complement strand
TGGGCCACATGTAATGCATGGCCGCTGTGCGAGGCTGTGCCGCCTGCTATTGCGCGGGCCAGACCACGGGCGACAATGGTGTCCGCAGTTGCACCGCAGATACCCCGGTCAGGGCCTTCACCAAAGGGGTCAATACGGCAGGGGCCCTGCATGCAGTGACGACAGCAGACACCGAGTTCGCCAAAACCGCATTGCGGTTGCTGGGCCTCATATCTGTCCCAAACAGTCTGGAGCTGCCTGCCGCCTTTATGATTGTTCAGCACATGGGTTACTGCCTTGTCGGTTGATCGTTCCATCGGGTACACCTCTTATCTTTCTTCTCTGTATATTTTTTTTCAGGGGCAGCTCAGGATTGCCGCTCATTTTTTTGAGAAACAGAAGGCGGAAATCAGTTTCTGTTTCTCAGAGCTGCTCTATCGTTCTTTACAACGCATATTGCCACGTTGACAATTCTCTCAACCCTGATACAATCTCACTCAAGTTTGTTCTGATTTTACGAAAAAAAGATTCAGCGCAGATCGGTCGACTTTATAAGAGATATGAATCAAAAGGTTAGAGCGGTTGCTTGATTGTAGAAATTTGTATATTACAAAAAATATATATTTCTTATCAGAAACTCACAGGAAGATCAACAGATAATATTTTTCTTTGCAACAGCTCTATTTTTTTTATGACCGATAGACAGGTACCTTGTCCGGTTAAACTTCTTCTTTCCGGCCCCGGCAATTGACAGGCTGAGAAATATCAAAAAAACCGTGTAAACGGGATGTTGGGTTCGGAATAAAAAACGCATTACGAATTAACGTCAGCAAATAATGATTTATGGATTTTGATTTTGAATATCTGATTGAACTGTTTTTCAGCGGTCTGACCCGAGGCTCCATCTACGCCTTGATCGCTTTGGGGTATACTATGGTCTACGGCATTATCGGCCTGATCAATTTTGCTCACGGCGAAATTTACATGATAGGCGCCTTTACCGCCTTTATCATTGCCACTGTGCTGTCTATCTACGGTTTTCCCCTTTTTGCCGTGCTGATTCTGGCGGCTGTTGCCGCAATGATTTGGGCGGCGGCCTACGGATTCACAGTGGAAAAGCTGGCCTACAGGCCTCTGCGTGATGCGCCCCGTTTATCCCCTCTGATTTCGGCTATCGGCATGTCGATATTTTTGCAAAATTATGTACTGCTGGCCCAAACCTCGGAATTCCTCTCTTTTCCTGAACTGATCCCGGAGTTTGCCTTTCTGGAGCCTTACGCCTACGTTGTCGGCTCAACAGATTTTGTCATACTTGTCACCACTGCTGTAGTCATGGGCCTTTTGACCTCGCTCATTAAGTTCACCCGGCTGGGAAAAGCCATGCGAGCCACTGCCCAGGATCAAACAATGGCTCTGCTGGTAGGGATTAATATTAATAATGTTATTTCGGCAACCTTTGTTATAGGTTCAGCACTGGCGGCACTCGGCGGCCTGCTTATAGCCTCTCATGTGGGACAGATCAATTTTTTTATTGGATTTATCGCCGGGATTAAGGCCTTTACCGCTGCTGTGCTGGGAGGGATAGGCTCCATTCCGGGAGCCGTGCTGGGCAGTTTTATCCTCGGTCTGACCGAAGCCTTTGCCACCGGTTATGTGTCCAGTGATTACGAAGACGTGTTCGCTTTTTCTTTGCTGGTGCTGATCCTGATTTTTCGACCTGCGGGTATTCTCGGCAAGGCGAGTGTTGAAAAGGTATAGACCAGGATGTTCAGTTTTCTCATCCCCGCCCCTGTATTCTACTTCTTCCCCCTGATCACAACAGATCAAAGGGGAACAAGCGCACCTCATCACGCAGACAACAGGTTGAAGTAAAGTCGTAGGAACCATATACCGAACAGCAAGGCGTAGGAGAAGATATTAACTCTGTACATCAGGCGTTTCGGATTGATGTTTTTCGCATGAGCCTGTTTCCGAATAAAGGGATATTCCAGACATACAGAGACGAAATAAGCAGGCACTAAGCCGACAAGCCCTCCAAAGGGGAACAGCCAGAAGAGTTTCTCTTCATATTTTGGAAAGGGAGGAATAAAGCTGGCTAAAGAGAGCAGCTCATTGAAGTTCAGTCCGTCCAATATTTCTTTCTCAACAGCAAGCCCGCTTGTAGCGGCAAGTCCACTGAGCAGAATCGAAGCCAGGATCTGCAAAAACCAGGCAAGGGGGCACCCGAAAATTGTTGAGGTCAGATTGGCCTTGAGAGAAATACTTGTGGCTGTAACCCAGCGGAGTTCAAGGGCCTGCCTCAGCAAGGCGGCCTCAATAAAGACCACCGGCACAAGCAGAAAAAGCATAAAGGGCAGCTGGATCGCGACGATGGGGATGCCCACGTTAGCGTAAGAACAGGACGCTGTGAGCAATACGCCAAGGCATCCCACCAGGAAAATCAGAACTGGTTCCTTCAAAGCAGCCATGCTCACCTCCGGGGTAAAAAGCTTCTTATGGTGATTGCGAACGGCCCCGGCCAGAGTGGAACAATAGGGGATGCCCCGTCAGTTTAACGTTGCAGCAACACACATCGCACAATAAAAAAGGACGGAGACGTCAAAAAACATCTCAGTCCTCCTGTTGTGAAGCCGCTCAAGCAATGAGAGCAAGTTTCAGCAATATATTCTCATTGCCGGATCAATACGCCTCTCAGTGTTCCTCAGCTTTCTTCTCATCGG
>MTKS01000298.1 GCA_004028495.1 Candidatus Electrothrix marina | reverse complement strand
CGCCTTGGTCATATTGACCGCCTTGGGATGGCGCATGATCAGGACTTCACCGCCTGCCATAAGCATACAGGATGCAGTGATCGCCTCCATCATAATGCCGCGACTTTCCTGGTCTCCCAGCATCTCATCAGTGGGCAGCCCAACTTCCTTGGCCTTCCAAACCTCACGTCCGAGGTTACAGATAATCGGCACCTGGAGTTTTTCATCTTTCTGGGTCAGCGCTGCGATACGAATACGCTCCATAACCGAATAGGTGTATTCAATACCGTAGCCCAATGCACCGACTGACGGATCCATCATTACTGTACCAAGCGGCACACCGAGATTCTCCAGAAGAATGTTTAACTGCTTGGCCAGATTGACATCAATGGGAGAGGCCGCAACCATAGGATGCTGAAAAGCCATAGCGGTTGCACCGATAGCGCGGTAGTTGGCATCCTCAAGCGGAGCCAGACAGACCTTCTTGTCACCGATCAGGGAGGTGACCTCACGCAGGGTTTCCGTATCCTTCTCGGAATTACCGCAACCCCAAACGATGATCGGTACATCAACAGCCGCAATCACAGCTGCCGCATCCTTGGCCGCATCAGCCGCCGGGCGATTAGCCCCGTTGGGATCTGTGCCGTTGAGCCAAATATTCAAGGCATCAGCCTTATACACATCAACACATTTTTTCGCCCAGTCCACCGGGCTGTCCATAACATCATCAAAATATTGGGTCAGGGTGTCAGGCCAGTTATCCGGACGGACATCCATGATCTCCATAGCGATGAGCGGCTTATTGCCTATCTCGCCTTCAAAAAGATGGAAGGGCAGAGAAGTGGCACCGCCCACGGTAACAGCCTTATCGCCGTTGCCCATGGTCACTTCGCGGATCGCGCCGGAATACGCCGCCTTATAGCTGGATGCAGGCACCTTGGTAACCCGCTCGGCAAAAGGTGTTTCATCGGTGGACAGAACCGGAGCATCCAGATCAGAAGGCACAGCAGCCGGGGCTGCCTTTGCTTCAGCTGCCTTCTTTTCTGCTTCTGCCTTGGCAGCAGCTTCTGCGGCAGCTTTTTTCTCAGCTTCCGCTTTGGCCTTAGCCTCAGTTTCTGCTTTTGCTTGAGCTTCCGCCTCTGCTTTAGCAGCAGTTTCTGCTTTTGCCTTGGCCTCTGCCTGGGCTTTTGCTTCCGCTTCCGCCTTAGCTTTTGCTTCTGCCTCTGCTTTTGCTGCGGTATCATCAGCTTTTTCTTCAACCGCCGGTACAGCAGGAGCAGCAGGTGCAGATACAGGTGCAGGAGTTGCTCCGACCGATTGTTGTGTCAGCCCCTCTGGCTCTTTATTCAGTACCGATGCCGCATCAACAAAATTCATCAATGCATCAAACTGATCATCGCTCAGGCCGTAGGCCTTTTTCAAGGCATTCAGGCCCTGATTGACTGATTCCAATGCCGCACGGCGGCCTTTTTCATTCATCGCATGTTCTCCTGCATCATCTGCCGCTTGTCCGCTGACGGCAGCATTTTCCGTTGTCGCTTGGCCGGACTGAGCAGTCTGACCGGCAAAAGCGGCAGCTTGGGTCCGGGCAGCAGCTATAATCTTCTCAGCTTCGGCCTTGGCTTGTTCCAGAATATCATCGGCGGCATCCTGATCTTCGTCAGCACCTCTGACCTCAATAGCCTCGGCAGCCTTTTCTCCTGTAGCTTCAAACGCAAGGGCAGGCTCGCCAAAAACATCAAAGGTCGGACGCGGGAGCAGCCCCGCTTTCTCACAAATCTCAGGAACCGCCTCTTCCCACTCAATGGCCATGACATGAACACCGGCCACACCGGGAATCTCTTTGACCTGATTGATAATATCAACGCAGATATTAATTCCTTCCTGCTTTTTATCCTTTGCCCCCTGCATCCGCTTAATAACCTCATCGGTTACATCCATGCCCGGCACAAACTTCTTCATGTAGCGTGCCATACCCACGGACTTGGGCGGAGTCACACCGGCAAGGATATAGGCTTTTTCATGCAGGCCCAGTTCGCAGGCTTTTTTCATGAACTCGGCAAAGCGATCCAGATTATAAATGATCTGGGTCTGGATAAAGTCAGCGCCGTTGGCGATCTTTTTCCCCATGCGCACCGCCCGGAACTCATGAGGATAGGCAAAAGGATTGGCTGCGGCACCGAGAAAGAGTTCTGTTCCCTTTCCTTTAATTTCCTCGCCGCATTGAAATTTCTTCCCGTCCCGCATATCCCGGACCATCCCTAACAGCTGGATGGAATCCATATCAAAGACACCTTTTGATCCGGGATGATTGCCGAACTTCTGATGATCGCCGGTCAGACAAAGCAAGTTTTTCAATCCCAGTGCGGATGCAGCCAGTAAATCCGACTGCATACCGATCCGGTTTCTGTCCCGACAGGTCATCTGGATAACCGGCTCCACCCCTTCGGCCTGGGCCAGCAGCCCGGCACCGATGGACGACATCCGAACAATGGCGGTCTGACAATCAGTGATATTGACCGCATCTACATTGCCCTTCAGGATTCTCGCCTTCTCTCTGACCACATCAGGGTCACTGTTCTTCGGCGGCCCCAGCTCACCGGTCACGGCAAATGCGCCGCTCCTGAGCACCCGCTCCAAATTGCTCCCCGATTTCATCAATCCTCCTCTATACCTGATATACCTGATCCGCCCTGGGGGCAGAGATTATATATACAAAATGGTTGCGATGTATCGTAGGGGCGATTCGCGAAT
>MTKS01000297.1 GCA_004028495.1 Candidatus Electrothrix marina | reverse complement strand
CCGGCAGGGAGTCCCGCCGGATAAGATTCTGGTACTCATGTTCAACCGGTCCGCCAGGACTGTTTTTGCAGAGAGGCTGCATCGGTCCCTTCAGGGAAGCGGCCTCCGGTCTCCGGCGGTTCGCACCTTTCACTCCCTCGGGCTTCGTCTGGTTGAAAGCTTTACAGCTAGGCAGCATCTTCCCCGATACCGACTGGTCACAGAAGAGTTTCAATTGGAGAGGCTGGCCAGGGAGGCCATGAAAAAATATGCGGCAGAGGCCGATGGAGAGGAGAGCTGGTCTTCCAAAGAGGGAATTGAGGGGTTTCTGCTCTTTATCGGCATGGTTAAGGCGGATGTAGCGGGCCCGGAGGAAGTTTTTGCCGCCTGCGGGTTTGAGGAACAGCTGTCCTGTTATATCGGCGCGTACAAGGTTTTTGAATCCCAGCGCAATACCGCCCGGATCCGTTTTTATCAGGATTTGATTCACGAACCGGTCATGGCAATGCAGCAGCAACAGAAATTGGCCGACTGGGTTGCCGATCATGTGGATCATATCATTGTTGATGAATACCAGGACATCAACGAGGTCCAGCAGCAACTGCTGGTCCGTATTGCCGGGCAACGCGCCCAGGTCATGGTGGTCGGCGATGCGGATCAATGCATCTACGAGTGGCGGGGTGCCAAACCGGTGTATATTGTTTCCCGTTTTGCTCGTGATTTTCCCCGGCCGACGACCTACACCCTGAGCTATAGTTTCCGCTATGGCCATCGGCTTGCTCTGGCAGCCAATCATCTCATCGCCAACAACAGGCTGCGGGACCGCAAACTCTGTCTGGCTTGGTCCGAAAATCCTGATACCCGTATCACCTGCCTTCCTGAAGGCGAGATCCATCCTGTTGTCGGAATTATTACGGATTGGCAAAAGACGAACAGGGGGCTTGACGAGGCGGCAGTCCTGGTCAGGATCTATGCTCAATCGGTACCGGTGGAGCTGGCCCTGCTGGAGCATAATATCCCCTATCGCCTTGTGGGTTCTGAGGCCGTATTCAGCTGTACAGAGATCAGAGCCCTGCTCGGGTACTTGCGTCTCTGTCAAGGCAGTTTGCAGGCGACAGAGGGACAGGATGCCGGTTTTGCCACAGTTATTGCTATGCTCACCAACCCGCATCTCTGGCTGAAAAAAGATCTTCTCCGGAACTTGGCACAGGAGATTTTCAAAAAGCCGGGTTCGGCAGGTGCTCTGATGAAACAATATGCCGATGAAGCCGGCTCGCCCTATCTTGCTTCCAGAATATCTGATCTGGCCGACATATGGCGAAAGATCAGAAAAAAGTCACCGAAAACAAGAGCCTTTACTGTACTGAAGACACTCATTGAGGAGACAGATCTCTATGCCCATTTCCTCTATGCTTCCCGACCTCCTGTGGCGGAGAACAAGATCAAGACCTGCCAATCCTTTGTCCGTTTTGCCCGGAATACCGGCCTGAGCGTCAATGATTTTCTGGATGAAATAGAGCGGCTCGCTGATAAGGGGACGGATAAGGATTTCTCCGGCAAGCAGGACAGTCTCCTCATCACCTCCATTCATCGGGCCAAGGGCCTGGAATGGCCCCTGGTGATTCTGCCCGGCTTGGAAGAGGGGGCTGTGCCCTTTCGTCAGGAGAAAGGCAAACAGGAGTTCGAAGACATTGAAGACGAACGCCGTCTTTTTTATGTCGGCATGACCCGAGCCAAGGAGGAGCTTTGCCTGCTGTATCCCCAGGATCGTCGTTTGGAACAGCGAAAAAAAGCCGGTGACAGCCGCAGCCCGGTCACCACGGAAAAGGGAGCCTGTCCGGCAAGCTGTTTCCTCTATGAGGCGAATCTGGATTTTTCCGACTGCCTGGGAGGGCGTATCCTTGCTGCCGAGTCTGCAAAGGAGAAAAAGAAGGAAAAAGAGCCTGTGCAGGCGGTTGACCTCACCATAGGGAAGCGGTATCTTAAGGCGGTCAAGACCTCGGTTCGGTTGAAGCGGAGCAGGAGAAAGAAAAAAGTGAAGAGCGAGTCATAGGAGAAGCAGCATCACCCCACCCTCACTACATCGCTTTATCTGAATGAAACCGCAGGGCGTGGATCAGGTAATCAGCCACATCCTTGGACGAGGTGATATAGTTTTTTTTCTGAATCCGCTGGCGCAGATAGCGGCGGGCGATGCCCTGAACAAATTGGAGGGCAAAGATATTCTTCGGCCCCATGCCTTTGACTTTTTTTTTCAGGAGCACCGGAGAGGCATCCAGAACTTCGGGCAGGGAACCGAATTTCGCCAAGGCATCCCTTGCCGCCTGTTTGCAGTCGGAACGGGGGGGGGCAAAGGTCAGGAGAAGCTCAACGACTTCGATGTCAGCCAGAGCTTCAATGCCCTTTTCCTGAAATTTACCCCGGAGCCGCTGACGATGATCTGTGCTGCTTTCGGAAGAATATTTTATTGCCATTCACTTGAAAAGAGTCATTATTTACTCTGTCTTTAACATTTAAAAGGCAAGTCGAATATATAGTTGATGCAGCCAGTAAAAGGAAACATATTCTCTCGTTATTGCCCATATGTTCTTATAAGCTATTTACTCTGAACGTCTCCTCATGTATCATAAATAACTCGTCGGGATACATTGTCCTTCTCTGAAGGAGAGGGATGTTGCCCCGATTTCTCATGAAAAAAGTCGAAATCGTTAATCCTTACCTTAAAATATCTCCATGTTTATGCTCGGAAATTTCCTGCTTG
>MTKS01000296.1 GCA_004028495.1 Candidatus Electrothrix marina | reverse complement strand
CAAGGCCCCTGTATCCCCCACAAATTCAGATCAAGCACAGGGGCCTTGACACAAAGCCTACTCCTCCTCCAATATCCTAATCCGCACCGTGGGTGCGGTGATAGCTTCTAAAGCATCAATCTCGGCCAAGGCCGAGGCGACTGCTGATTCGGCAGCAGTATGCGTCTGCATAACAATAGCAACCGGCTCGCCTTCCTCACGCCCCTTCTGGATCACCGACTCGACACTGATCTCATGCCGACTGAGCACCGTGGCCACAGCAGCCAGTACGCCCGGCTGATCCAAGGCTGTGATACGGAAATAATAGGGACAGGCCAGCTGATCCAGCGGGGTCACGTCCCGATCCCTGATGTTCTCCGGCAGATAGGAGAGCGAAGGCACCCTGCCCACGGAACCGGCAGCGATGTCACGGGAAATATCCATTACATCGGCGGCAACTGCGGAACCGGTGGGCATCTTGCCCGCCCCCTGACCGTAGAACAGCACATTGCCCACCATATCACCGTTGAAATGAACCGCATTATAGGCCCCGCTGATAGAGGCCAGCAGATGCGACTCCGGCACCATGGTCGGATGCACCCGCGCCTCCACATGGTCGCCGTGATTGCGACTGATGGCCAGCAGCTTGATCCGGCAGCCGAACTCACGGGCGAAATCGATGTCGATGGGCTCAATACCGCTGATACCCTCGGTGACGATCTCGTTATGGGTGATGTTCATGCCGTAGGCCATAGTCATCAGGATAGCCAGCTTATGGGCCGTGTCAATGCCCTCCACGTCATAGGTGGGGTCGGCCTCGGCAAAACCCAGATCCTGAGCATCCTTGAGCACATCGGCAAAGGCTATGCCCTCATCGGTCATCCGGGTGAGGATATAATTAGCTGTCCCGTTGAGTATCCCCATAATAGAAAGGATATTATTAGCCACCAGACCTTCCTTCAGGCCCTTGATCACCGGGATGCCGCCGCCCACACTGGCCTCGAAGCCCACCTCAACGCCCTTGGCAGCGGCAGCGGCAAAGATCTCCCTGCCCTCCTGAGAAAGCAGGGCCTTATTGGCGGTCACCACATGCTTGCCGGCGGCAATGGCCTCCATGACAAAGGTCTTGGCAGGCTGAATACCGCCGATCAGCTCGACAATAATATCAATATCCGGGTCGTTGATCAATTCGGCAGCATCATTGACCAGGGCAGTGTCGGCAAACTGGGCCGGCAACTCCTTTGTTGAGATATCAGCAACCTTGGCCAGACGAATAAAGAGACCGCTGCGCTGTTGAAGACGTTCCTGCTGAGCAAGAAGCACCTCGGCCAGGCCGCTGCCCACCGTGCCGAATCCGATAAGCCCTACATTGACATGTTTCATGATAAAATTATATTGTAAAAGTATTTTGTTAGAGCATGAAGTTTTCCCTGCAAGGCAGGCACATTTCGGGCTCATTTTTACTCTCTTTGTCCGCAGTTGTCAAAATATACGACCACATTTTTCATGGCATAAGCCTTTCAGTTGCTGTATAGTCGTGTTTCAGCGAGCGGGGCTTCCCGCTGTCCCGGGTGTTTTCCGCGGGCGATTACCCTCTGTTACCAACAGAACAGGCTACATATTCTGTTCTTTCATCTTATTCCCAAAGGAGTCAGTTATGAACATTCTTACTTTCGGACCGAACGGCAGCGGCAAAGGTACTCAGGGTGCCATTGTGAAAGAAAAATACGGCCTGGATCATATTGAATCCGGTGCTATTTTCCGTGAGCACATCAAGGGCGGCACCGAACTCGGCAAGAAGGCGAAAGAGTACATCGACAAGGGTGATCTGGTTCCCGATGACATCACCATTCCTATGGTGCTGGAGACCCTGGGCAAATCCAAAGAAAAAGGCTGGCTGCTGGACGGTTTCCCCCGCTCTCTGGCCCAGGCCGAAGCCCTGGACAAGGCTTTGACCGAATCCGGCATGGCTCTGGACTACGTCATCGAGATCGTCCTGGATCGTGAAATCGCCAAAGAAAGAATCATGGGTCGTCGCCTCTGCGCCAACGACAACAACCATCCCAACCACATCGCCTTTGATGCCATCAAACCGGTTGAAAAGGACGGCAAACTGGTCTGTCGGGTCTGCGGCGGTGAGCTGAGCATGCGGGACGATGATCAGGACGAGGTGGCCATCGGCAAACGCCATGACATCTATTATAACGACACCACCGGCACAATGGCCGCAGTCAACTACTTCAAGAACAACGGCGGCGCAAAAGTAATCTCTGTCGACGGTTCCCGGGGGATCAAAGAAATCTCCGAAGAGCTTATGGGTCAACTGGCGTAGCTCTTCGATCATTCTCCTTATCATTACAAGCGTTTTCGTGCATCCGGGTACGGAAACGCTTTTTCGTTTTCCTTTACAGGAAAAGCAAAATATACCATAGCAGCGATGAACGAGTTTATTTATACCCGCCTGAGCCAATCCAATATGGCAAAGGAAGCATTTGCCAAAGAATCATCCGACAAAATCATTCAGCTGTCCGAAGAAATCGTCTCCACCTTTACTCAAGGAGGCAAGGTATTAATTTTCGGGAACGGCGGCAGTGCCGCCGATGCTCAGCATATGGCGGCGGAGTTTGTCAACCGCTTCCTCCTTAATCGGCGACCTCTCCCGGCCATCGCTCTGACCACTGATACCTCTGTCCTGACATCCATCGGCAATGATTTCTCCTATGAGATGATCTTCACCAAACAGATCCAGGCCTTGGGAAAACC
>MTKS01000295.1 GCA_004028495.1 Candidatus Electrothrix marina | reverse complement strand
CTGAGGTCTCTCAGTTGTTCAATCAAGCTTCGCCCGGTACAACTGTGCAGTTGCGGGACGGTTTTGTTGAAATCACCGCAACATCTGAAGACCCCTATCTCATCGCCGACAGGCCCCTGCTGCAAGGCGGGATTCTGCTGCTTTACGGCCTGCCTCTGCTGGCAACAGGATTATTTTTTCTTATTGTTCAACAGATTGATCCTGCTCGTTTTCCGGCCTTTGCCGATATCTTTGCCAAACGGCCTTCAACGGGAGATAATATCATTTCTCTGGACGGGCTGCGCGGGATTGCCGCAATCATGGTGGTGGCTGATCATACATGGGGCCGTTGTACCGGTCTCGGTGCCGGCGGAGTGTGGCTCTTTATGAGCCTGAGCGGCTTCCTGCTGGCTCGACCCTTTGTTCTGCAACCGGAACGGGCCAAGTCAGTATCGTACTGGCTCTCTTTTTTCAGACGCCGCATGCAGCGGATCCTGCCTGCCTATTACCTGTACATCATTATTATCTTTGTCTTTCACTTTCGTTTTGATGCCGCTTTCCGTCATTTCCTCTTTCTTCAGGGAGACGGACACCTCTGGGTGGTGCCGCAGGAGATGCTTTTTTACCTGCTGGTTCCCTTTATTATGGGAGTGAACTTCTTTATTTTCAGAGGTAGACCTTGGCTTATTGTTCTGCATCTGACAACGTTAATGGTACTGGCAAATCGTTTTCTCGATACAGACGTGCTCTATCTCTATGAGATGCTGCGTCAAACTATCCGTCCATATCTTGGTATCTTCCTTGCGGGCTGCATAGCCTCCTATCTCTATTACGGCGTATACCGGCAATGCGAACCCAAGCTTTCAGCTGCATGGCAAGAGAGAACCGACAATCTTTTTGCGCTGTGCGGAGCCGGATTGTTCCTCGTCTTTCTACTCTGCTCCACAATGCGACTATGGGGAGGGGAGCGGGTCTTTGCCCAAGAATATTTTGCTTGGTTCGGTATTGCTGCGACCGGTTTACTCTTCTCCATCCTGGCCGGAAAAGGAAAGAGCTTCGTGAACAGGCTGCTCTCCTGGGTGCCGTTACGGGCAGTCAGTGTGGTTTCCTTCAGCCTCTATATCTTTCATCCCTTGGTTATTAACTGTTTACGTGCAGGAATGAAATATTACACAGGAGGGGGGCTTTCCGGATTTCCTCTGTTCGCGAGTACGCTTCTTGTCAGCTATGTCCTTGCCTGCTGGACCTACACCTATATTGAACGCCCCTTTATTCATCACGCCGAATGAACAGAGCGAGCCTCAATCCCTTTTTTGTCTCTCTACTTGATAAAGGAGAAGATATATCATGAAATTCCAATGCGGAAGATGCGGAAAGAATTATCTGATTGATAATACGGATACTGTGGACAAGACTCTGACCATCCCTTGCAGTCGCTGCGGCAATAGTTTTTGTATTGATGAGAACATGGCCTTTTATTCGGCCAGCGGCAACTCCAAAATTATCTGTGAAAACTGCGGCCAGCTGGTCATTGAGAAGGTGAAAGCCTGCCCCTCATGCAATCTTGTTCTCAATAAACAACATGAGGCCAAGCGGATCGACAATAAGGAATATGAAAAGGTCGTGGTGCAGGACGGCAAGGTTGCTCGGAACAGTGGTAAAAAGAGTGGCAAAAAGGGCGGTAAGAAAGTCATACTGGCGGCCCTGCTTGTCCTGGTACTGGCCGGGGCAGGAGGAGCCTTTTGGTTTCTCAGCACTCAGCAACATGCGTTGAAGGGGACCTTACTGGAACCGATTGCCGAGAAAATGCCCAACCTCAGCGGCAGGAAAGAAACCCAGGTGGTGATTATGATGAACGGTCAGACCTATTATGCAGAGAAGGTGGAAAACGATGGGTCTATGGTTCGCATAACCACCAAGAACGGGGCTGTGGTTGAAGTGGCGAAAAAAAAGGTACTTGATATCACCACAGCGGTGATTGAGGAGCAGTAAGGGCACGGCACCGCTGTGCCCCTACCGATTCCGACAATAATCAGGCAAGATCAAAACGGTCCAGGTTCATGACCTTATTCCAAGCCGCAACAAAATCACGGAGGAACTTCCCTTGGGAAGCCGCACTGCCGTAGATTTCCGCCAAGGCCCGGAGCTGGGAGTTGGAGCCAAAGATCAGGTCTACTCGGGTCGCGGTCCACTTGAGCTCGCCTGTGGCCCGATCCCGTCCCTCAAAAATATCCTCATCATCCATACTTACCTTCCATTCCGTGCCCATATCGAGAAGGTTGACAAAAAAATCATTGGTCAACGTTTCAGGGTGAGAGGTAAAGACACCATGCTGGACTCCACCGTAGTTGGTTCCTAAAACACGCAGACCACCCACCAGCACCGTCATCTCAGGCGCGGTCAGGGTCAATAACTGAGCCCGATCAATGAGCAGATGCTCTGCCGAGACCGTGAACCTAGTCTTGAGATAGTTGCGGAAGCCGTCCGCCTTGGGCTCAAGCACAGCAAAGGACTCCGCATCGGTCTGCTCCTGCGAGGTATCGGTACGGCCCGGGGTAAAGGGAACCGTCACTTCCTGTCCTGCCTTTTTGGCAGCCTGCTCCAGCCCGGCACAACCGGCCAGCACGATGAGATCAGCAAGGGAGACCTTTTTCTTCTTATGCTCCCCGTTGAATTTTTTCCTGATCTTCTCCAGCTCCTTGAGTACCTTTTCCAGCTGCTCCGGTTGGTTGATCTCCCAATCCTTTTGTGGTGCAAGCCGGA
>MTKS01000294.1 GCA_004028495.1 Candidatus Electrothrix marina | reverse complement strand
GGGCGGCGAGATCATCTCGCGCCCATTTTAACAAACCGCTTTAGGCGGCCTGCAAAGACAAGCATCCCGTCCCGCTCAAACATCAGATCTCCGGTATCATACCAAGATTTTCCGTCAAAGTCGACAAAGGGTGAAGGTGCGTCTCCAAGATAGCCGGAAAAAACATTAGGCCCCCGTACCAGCATGCGGCCGTTTTTTCCGACGGAAACAGGTTCACCGGTCTCCGGATCCAACAGGACATACTCCATTGAGGCCAGTAGTCTCCCGACAGTCCCCAGTTGCGGGGCATCAGGAGAATTAACAGCGATCACAGGTGAACATTCGGTCACGCCGTACCCCTCACAGAGTACGGCCTGCGGACATTTTTCCTCCAAAGCGAAAAAAACATGATCCGGGCATTTCTCAGCCCCGGAAAAAATCAAACGCAGCGAATACAGCAGATCCGGCTGCCCGGCCCGAAGAATTCCGTGGAGAAAAGTAGGGGTAGTGATCAAGGCAGTTGCACCGTAGGCACCTATCATGCGGGCAAGCTGAGCACCCTCGGTCGGATTGGGCCAATACACGGTGCGCAGACCGGTACAGAGGGGGAGAATAACAGTACCGGCCAAACCGAGAGAATGAAATACCGGCAGAATACCCAACAGTCGATCATTGGAGGATAAAGATAATATTTGCGCAAAATCCAAGGCATTAGCCAAAAAATTGGCATGAGTGAGGGGAACGGATTTCGGCCGGGCCTCTGAACCCGAGGTAAAAAGAACAGCTGCATTTTCAGTAATCTCCGCCTGATGCAACGCCCTCCAGGGCAGCCGACTTTTCAGCAGAGCCGTAATTTTCCGGCCCGCATGTATCCGGGCAGCCAGCTCTTCCAGATACAGCCACGACACACCGACCTTATCCAGCTCAGTTCCCCGCTGCTCCAGTTGACCGGTCAGTGCCTTGGCCGTGATCACTTGACGCACCCCGACACTCTGCAAAGAGTAGCGCATATTCGCTGTTCCGCCGGTCCAGTTGACCATCACCGGCTCTTTGCCGCTGAACATCACAACCAACCAGCTGACAACGGCACTGACAGAGGCAGGCATCATGATACCGACCCTTTTTTCGGGGATATGCTTAATTTCCGGCAAAAGCGCGTACACCGCCATAATCAACTGCCGCCAAGTTTTATCACCGCTGAGCTGGTCCGATAAAATGACCTGATCCGGGTTCTGTCGAGCCTGATACAAAAAGAGGTCGGCAATGGTCTCTCCCTCGGGAAAGCGCAACTCCCGCTCTTCAACCCGGGCAAACCATTTGGAGGAAACAGGTTGTAACTGCACGCCGGATAAAACCGGCATAATCCCGCCGGCAGCAAGGATACAGTCGGAAACCGTTTGCAGCACCTCCAGATTTTCAGCTGCCACGCCAAACTCCTGATGCATCCAAGAACCGAACTCAGCCAGGACTAAGCTGTCCATCCCGAGATCCGCAGCCAATTTATCGCCCTCCTGCACCTTCTCCACCCCGGAAAGCTCGGTGAATCGCGAGAGCACAAGGGTTCGAATACTCTCCGGAATACTGCCAGTATCCCGGTTAACAAATTCCGGTCGGGCCTCGTCATGATAGATCGGCTGATATCCCTGCCACCAGTATGGGGATATTTCCGTGTTTCTGTCCGGATCGGTATTATAAAAATCTTCAAGATAGCGGTTTATTGCCTTCCTGTCTCCGCCTGCCGGAAAATCATCCGGCTCAATAATATCAATATGCACCTGTCTCCGCGGCATAAACAGGAAACCGTTGGCGAGCACTCTGAAAAGCAGTTTCCATACATCTCCCAACAACGAGGGAAGACCACGGGCCCTGCTGAACCGACTTCCCCACAGGCCCCGAATGCGTAAGAGAACGACCCTGGCTTCCGGCACCCCGTGAACAACAGAGACCGCCCCGCTATTGGCACCGATAACTTCCAAGTGACCTCGCGATATGCGCCCGGCCGGATACATGAGCACGTTTTCTCCGCGCTTCAGGCTTGCCGCAATCTCTTCAATCCCGGCAAAAACCTGTTCCTTGGCATCCCGGCTGCTGACATTCAGATCCGGAATAAATATCGCATTGACCATATCCATGAGATATTTCGCCAAAGGATGGTCAGACTGCTTCTCATCAACCAGAGGTCTTGGAGTAAAGGTATTGTAGAGCAGGCTCATGACAATGACCGGATCGATCAAGGCCTGATGATTGGGCAGGAAGAGAACAGGGCGGTTATCTTGCGTGCGGCTTTTGAGTTCTTTGAGCCCCTTCACCGTGATACGATAACGAACACGAAGCATGAGTACAAAGGCCAGGCTGATCAATTTTTTCATGACGACACCTTAACTTGACAGAATATTTTATCCGAACACTTTCGGCGGTATTCAAAAAACACAATGGGAGGCAGGAGATAAGGGCGGGCGGGGCAGGCCGAGAAAAAAAAACGTGCTGATCAAAAAAATGAGGTTCAACAACTCCCTTGATAAAAAACGAGAAATCAGGAGCTGATTGCGTCTCCCTTTCCCCTCTCCACAGCCGAAGAAAGACGATTTGCAACAAATAAACGCAGGATCCCGCGCTGCCTCTCGGATAGAGCAGAAAAAGACATCCCCAACAAGACATGTTCCAGATACTCGTTATCCATGATCCAGATAACCCGCACCGAAAGATCCTTCAACGCTTCGACACCTTGAACTCCCGTGATACGGGACAACAAAACTGTATCACCCTGCCCCATCTCCTGAAACTTTTTTT
>MTKS01000293.1 GCA_004028495.1 Candidatus Electrothrix marina | reverse complement strand
TGTTCCAAATACAGTTTGCAGTTTCTTCTTTGGAGAGGAGAGCCAATTGCTCCGTATCATCCCGGGTGATCAGAGTAACCTGATTGGTATCCACATCAAAGCCGGTTCGTTCTCCAAGAATGTCGTTAACCACCATCAAGTCGGCCTTTTTGGCCCGTAACTTGCGCCGTCCTTCAGCCTCATGATTATTGCTTTCCGCAGCAAATCCGATCAGGAGCTGATCCGACCTCCGATCTCTGCCCAAGGTTGCCAGGATATCCTGAGTAGGCTCCAACTCCAGCCGGAGATCAGCGCCTGCTTTCTTGATCTTCAGCAAAGCAACCTTTTTCGGTTTAAAATCAGCCACAGCCGCCGCTTTGACAATTATACTGGCGTACGTAGCGTACTCTTTAACTGCTTCCGCCATTTCTGCGGCTGTCTGCACCGGGATCATAGTTACTCCGGGAGGAGCGGGAAGATTTGTCGGGCCGGAAATCAGCGTCACTTCCGCTCCCCGCCGCCTCGCTGTTCTGGCTAAGGCATAGCCCATTTTTCCGCTGGAACGATTGCTCAAATAGCGGGCCGGGTCCAATGCTTCTCTGGTCGGGCCTGCTGTAATCAATACATGATGTTCGGCCAGATCCTGCTCAATAAAAAGCCCCAGCAAGGCCTCGCGAACCGTGTCCCATTCCGCCAGGCGACCGGAGCCGACGTCCCCGCAGGCCAACGGACCGCATTCCGGTTCCACGATGATATAACCCAACTTTTTTAAGGTAGAGAGATTTTTTTGCGTAGCAGGATGCGCAAGCATTTGAGAATTCATTGCAGGGCAGATAACTACCGGTGCAGCAGCGGCCAAGACAGCAGCTGAAAGCAGATTATCTGCCATGCCGTGCGCCAGCCGGGCAAGAGTCTGGGCCGTTGCCGGGGCGATCAGGATTGCGTCGGCATCACCGGACAAGGTGATGTGGGCCATCATCTCTTCCGCTTCGGTGCTGAACATGTCTGTGTAGACTTGGTTGCCGGAAAGCGCGCCAAAGGTAAGGGGAGTGACAAAGCGAGCAGCGGATTCCGTCATCATGATCGTCACCCGCGCCTCTTCTTTGACAAGAGAACTCACCCAGCCGGCTGCTTTAAAAGCGGCTATGGAACCGGTCACGCCGAAGAGAATTTTTCGTCCCTGCATAGTCGCATGCATATTTTCAAACCTGATTTTAAAAAGCGAATTTTCTGCCGGCTGATGTTAAACTCCCTCAAACGAGGGAGTTTATTCGAGGAGGGATTTCGGGATATCGAAGAATTACTTTGTCGATTACTCTGTCGGAATGGCTTCTCCAAAGGGATTCAGGCCGACGGCAGCGGTCTTATCAATGGTTACATAGAGTGTGAGACCGGTATTGCGGAAATCATGCTCCGAGATGGTCATCATGCAGGTTTTATGCGGTTTGACAAAGGCGAGCATAATGTCGCCGGAGGCTGCTTCGCCAACCAATTTCCAGTTGGTGTCCTCCATACCGCGGGTCATGTAATCCTTCAACGAGGCCGTCTCCACCGAACCGGTGTAATGCCAAATTCCGCCGTGAAAGGATTCTGTCTTGATAGCCATGGATTTCTTCCTGTCCCATTCCATCTCAACCGGCACAATAATATCCTGGATATCATCGGCAAAACCGCCGACAGCCGGCAGCATATCACCGACACCCGCGCCCTGCATGCCGGTGCCGGGAAAAATTGTGCTGATGCAGCCGGACAGAAATAAGGTAATGGCGACCAGAAAGAAGAGCAGAATTCTACTGATTGACGGACATTTTTTCATGGGGCGGTTCCTCCGAATTCATGTAAGATAAAATCTGCCAGCGGTAATCGTCGGGATTGCTGGTTTCTGTGTAACGGATACCCTAAAGCTACAACAGCCATAAGGTCGTATTGAGCACTGAGCTGCAGAACGTCATTGACCTGCCGCTTATTTTTAAGAATCTGACCGAGCCAGACCGCACCGAGCCCCAGCTCGTGCGCGGCAAGCAGCATATTCTGGATACATGCTCCTGCGGCCTGATGATCCTTGACGGAATCATACATCTTTTCCTGATCAAGGTAAACAGCAATAAGCACCGGAGCCGCCTCGACAATATGACTGTAATGGGTCAGAGCGGCAAGGCGGGCGGAAATGCCCTTATCCTGAATCGTGACAAACCGCCAAGGCTGATTGTTTAATCCGGACGGTGCCCAGGTACCTGCGGAAATAATTTTATGAAGCTGCTCCCGCTCCACCGGTTTCTCGCTGAATTCACGAATACTGCGTCGTTCTTTAATTGCTTGCTGAATATACATGTTCCATGTCTATATCTTTAAGGTACGTTGTTTTTCGTCGGTATCCGCAACAGAACGGGACGATTTCGCCGGTGTTTGCGGAATATATCGCTCCTGTTTAAAAAAATATGTTCCTGATGTCAATAGTCATCGGTCAATAATTATCCCATTTAACCGCCCGGCAATGCTTTGCTTCTTGTCCTGTTCCCTCCTTTCTGGTATGACTGCATAATAAAGTTCATATTATCTCATTTTTTACAGACCAATGAAAAAAAGAACACAGCCGCCCGCCCTCTCGTCAGGGTACGGCCTGATCGACTCACATTGTCATCTTGACATGGAAACCAGTCAGGATGATATTGACGATATTATTCGTTCCGCCGAGCAATGCCGTGTGCATACCATCATCACCATCGGCATTGATCTTGCCAGCTCACAACGGGCTGTGGAATTAGCTCACACCTATCCCGGTGTTTACGCC
>MTKS01000292.1 GCA_004028495.1 Candidatus Electrothrix marina | reverse complement strand
GGCGGGACCGAAAGAAGCTGCATATGCACTTCCCACCATTCATCCTTACGGGTATGATCACGTTCAATCCCGGTTACCAAGGCATAGCCCGCCATTTCAGTTTCCTCGACCACCACAAGAACAATATCGCCGACATCAGTCGTCTCTTTAAACGGGACGAGTTTCTTTAATTCCTTAAGTAGTTTTTCCATATATTCTTTTTTTCTTGACAGATATTATTTTTTTTGCGCGAACCGAGGAACTTCCTCCTGAAAAAACAAGGCGGGAGATTCATGTAAATTTTTTCTGAATAGCGTAAAGGATATCAGTTATCTCGAAAAAGGCGTCAACCAGCTCCGGATCAAAACTCTCACCGGATTCTTTCCGAATCTCGTTACAGATCTTTTCGTTATCCCAAGGTGCCTTATAACAACGTTTTGAAGAAAGGGCGTCAAAGACATCAGCCAAAGAGATGATCCGCGCAGCAAAGGGGATTTCCTCGCCGGCCAGCGGCTTCCGAATCCATCCTGAACCGTCCTGCACCAAGCGACCCGGGTACCCCTCGCCGTTCCATCTCTCATGGTGATGGAGCACGATATCATGGGTCATCCGGTCAAGCTCCGAAGAAATATTGGTAAACAGAGCAGAACCTAAGACCGTATGCTGTTGAATAAGATCAAACTCTTCCGGTGTTAACCGCCCCGGTTTTTTGAGAACCGCATCAGGTATACCGACCTTGCCTGCATCATGAAGAAGCGCGGCACGGCTCAAGAGATCGCAATATTTGACAATCTCAACCTGCCGCACCTTCCTTTTTTCAGCCCAACGCTTATAGATCTCAACACTGTAGGCACTGACCCGTTGAACATGAGCACCGGTTTCTTCCGGATCATGCAATTCCGCCATTTTCACCATACGCAGAATTAATTCATGGTTCAGCATGCTCCGTTCGATAATAGCAGCGGCATTATTGCTGAAGACACGTACCCACATTCTGCTCCGGTCGGAAAATTCTGTGACTCTCCCTTGCGCGTCCTGCGCATTGATAAGCTGTATAACACCGACCAAGCCTTGATTATCCAAGGAAACAAGAGGGACAGTCAGAATAGAGGTGGTACGGTAACAGCTTTTTTTGTCAAATGAGTCGTTAAATCTATAGGGCACATCCGAAGAAATATTATACGCGTCATCAATAACCACGATTTCCTTGGTCAGAGCGGAAAAGCCGACAATGGAGTTCTCGCTTACGGGGATGCTTACGTTTCTATATCGGGCCGCCCCGGCACCTTTTTCACCGAACAGGGTGTCATTTTGCACATGACGGAACTCCAGCTTATCTCCCTTGACAAGAAAAATGGAGCCTGCATCGGCCTGGGTCAGACTCCGTGCTTCAGACAGAGTGGCGTCCAAGATCGTGTTGACATCTTGAAGCTGATTCAACGCACTGATCTTATTGAGAATTGAAACTAACGTAGCATCTTTCCGCTGCCGACCGCTCATGTTATTTTTTTTCAGTACATCACGTCGATATCAACAGCGCGAAGAATGCCCCTGTGCCGCATCCTGCTGCATCTGCTGTACCGGTACGATTTTTTTAAAGGACAGTGTATTTCCTTGGATGCGACAGAAACCCTCAAAAAAACAGCGTCATCAAATACTGCCCGGAACAGTATCCTGCTTTTTTGATGTTCCGAGATTTTCTCAAGAGAAAAGTCATGCGGCGAAATATACTGTTACAAGATAGGGTATAGTTTTACCAAGGTTTTTTCAACAAAAAAATACCCCCTGGCAAAAGACGGGCAGGACAGATCCCGACATCAATCGCACTGAAGTTCAGGAAGACAGGCCAAAGAATAAAATCAGCCGACCATTATGCTGACGGTAAAATTAATAATCGGCATGATCATCTTGCCGATAATCCCCATATAAAAGAGGACCAGCAGAATAATAAAACCATAGGGCTCCAATCGGGCATACCCGGCAGCCTTATCCGGCGGGAGAATTCCCATGAGAATTCTTGAACCGTCCAACGGCGGGACAGGGAGAAAGTTAAAGACAGCCAGCATAACGTTAATCCATATTGATGCCGCCACCATATCAAACATCGGATTGAGCAGGCTGAACATCAACTGCGAGGAAACAGGAACAGCGGCGAGTATTTTTAAGAGGACAGCACTGATGATCGCCAGAAACAGGTTGGCAACAGGACCGGCCAGGGCTGTGAGCAGCATACCTTTCTGCGGATCCTTAAAATATCGGGGATTAACCGGAACAGGCTTTGCCCAGCCTATCCTCATAAAAAAAAAGCAAGCACTCCGAAGGGATCAAGATGCTTGAGCGGATTCATAGTCAACCGACCTGCATCTTTCGCCGTAGGATCACCCAGCTTCCAGGCTGTATACCCATGGGCCAGCTCATGAAAGGTCAGGGCGAAAAGAAAAGGGGGAGCCGTAATAATGAGCTGCTGGATGGTGTGGTTCAAGTCCATAGGTATTTTTCAAAGATCATTTCAAAGATCGGGAGCAGGTTAGGTTGAGTTACAAACTCGGGGAGTCGACAGGGTATTTTTGCTGAATCAGGGTGATCGCTTCCTCTTTACCGGAGATCTCACCGTTTAATTGGGCACCCAGGGTATGATTTATCATAATGCGGAACGAGGCCCCCGGGGTATATCCCAGCTCCATCAGATCCTGCCCGCTGAGGAGAGGCTGGACACCGCGCAGATGTGTCACATAATGAGAGACCTGTTGACGGATATGCTTTTTCCGGGCAATGCTCATCAGGTAGAGAAGTCCTTC
>MTKS01000291.1 GCA_004028495.1 Candidatus Electrothrix marina | reverse complement strand
CCCCTGTGCCGGTGGTTAATGTTACCCGTGAGGAACTGCTGCTCGGCGGCAGTGCCAATGTATTGCGCAATATTATCTCACTCGGCGGTTCCTGTGCCCTGTGCGGTATTATCGGCGATGACCCGATGGGCGATGAACTGCTTGCGCTCATGGATAAGGTCGGGGCCCCGGTGGAGGGGCTGATCAAGGGAGAGCGACCCACGACCATAAAAACCAGGGTGGTGGCTCAAGGACAGCAGGTTGTCCGGTATGATCGGGAAAAGGCCGGTGCTCCGAGCCGACAGACCCTGAAAAGCATGTTGCAATACCTGACGGATCATCTTGCGGAGTTTGATGCGGTTATTGTTTCGGATTATGCCAAAGGGGTTGTTAATGAGGAGCTGATGACCCAGTTGCATCAATTACTGAAAGCATTGCGTCACTCTAGCGGACGGGCGATTCCCCTGATCGTTGATCCCAAGCCGGATAATCTCCATCGTTTTGTCGGAGCCAGTGTTATTACGCCGAATAATTTTGAGGCCTCCCGGATCAGCGGTATAGATATCAGAGATGAGGAAACCTTGCTCGCTGCTGCACGTCAGATTCGGGAAGAGATTTCTTGTGAGGCCGTGCTGATCACCCGGGGTGAGGCTGGTATGGCCTTGCTGGAAGGTGATGATTCCCTGGTGACGATTCCCACAATGGCTCAGGAGGTCTATGATGTTACCGGAGCAGGGGATACGGTTGCAGCTACCTTGGCCCTCGGGTTGGCAGCTGGATGCTCAATGACCGAAGCAGCTGTACTGGCCAATCATGCGGCCGGTATTGTGGTGGGCAAGATTGGTACGGCCTCGGTCAGCTGTGATGAGCTGCTTGCTACACTCGCCTGATCCTTCTCTTATACATCCAATGATACAGACCTTCCTTCAACTCCCCCGTTATTCTCTTGTTTTTTTACTCTTTATTAATTTTACAGAAAAAAATATATGCGTCCACGTAGTATGACCGGTTTCGGTCGCGGTGAATCCGGCAATACCGAACGAACTTGGGTTGTGGAAATTCGGACCGTCAACCATCGTTTTCTTGATCAACGGGTGGTGCTTCCTTCAGCCGTTGCCGCCTTGGAGGAACAGATCAAAAAAACCGTTGCCGGACAGCAGGATCGCGGGCGGGTTGATATCTCTGTGACCCTTCGCGGAGAGACTTCGGGCGGCTCGCAGCTGCATCTTGATCTGGATTTGGCTCGCCAGTACCATGCCTGCTTACAGGAGATGAACACCGAGCTTGGGCTCGGGGTGAGTATCCAGATCAGTGATTTGCTGACCCTGCGCAATATTATTGCGGTTCAGGAGCAGAACCCGGATATTGATGAGGCATGGCCCCTGCTGAAGGAGGCATTGCTTGCAGCCCTTGCTGATTGCGCCTGTATGCGGGAGAGAGAGGGCGGCAGTCTGAAAGAAGAGCTTTTGCAGCGTCTGGATAATTTTGCCGCTCTTGTCCGAGAAATTGAAGCCATGGTCCCGGAGGTTCTTGAGCAGCGACAGCAGGAGTTGAAGAATCGGATAACAAAGCTGCTTGAGGGGGTGGATGTTGATCCCGTGCGCTTGGCCCAGGAAGCGGCGATCATGGCGGATAAAGCCGATGTGACTGAGGAAGTGGTGAGACTGGCCAGTCATATTGATCAGTTTCGCGGTTTTATGGAAAGCGATGAATCCGTTGGAAGACGCCTTGATTTTCTCTTGCAGGAATTTCTGCGTGAGGTCAATACCCTGGCATCAAAAATCTCCAATTCAGCCATAGCGCATCTCGGCGTTGAAATGAAAAACGAGATTGAAAAACTGCGTGAGCAGGTCCAGAATATAGAGTAACATACAGCGCGTTTTCGGGGCTGATCAGTGGAGAATGTTTTTTATGAATATCGGATTTATGGACAATAATGGACAACAGGCTTGTTAATATAGGTTTCGGTAACTCCGTGAAAATCAGCCGTATTTTGGCAGTGGTCAATCCCGGCTCGTCACCGATCAGAAAGCTCAAGGAAGAGGCCAGACAGGAACACCGGCTCATTGATGTCACTGAAGGGCGGCGTACTCGGGGAATCGTTATCCTGGACAGCGGCCATCTGGTGCTGTCCTCTGTCCAACCGGAAACCATTAATCAGCGTCTGGCCGCGCTGGACAAGGAGAAAACCGGCTTAGGGCTTCTGCAAAAACATGCCGAGGAAGGAGAAGATAATGGCTGAGGGTATTCTTTTGGTTGTTTCCGCACCTTCCGGATGCGGCAAGACCACAATTTTGAAACAGTTAACGGCAAAAATCTCCGGGCTGGCTTTTTCCGTGTCGCACACGACGCGGCAACCGAGGCCGGGCGAGCGGGACGGATATGATTATCATTTTGTCGGTAAAGAAGAGTTTATCGCCATCCGCGATCAGCAGCCGTCCGGTTTTCTGGAATGGGCCGAGGTGCATGGAAATTTTTATGGTACCTCACGCCGGGAAGTGGAGGCTTTATCGGCGTCAGGCAAGGATGTTGTGCTGGATATTGATATCCAGGGGGCGGAGCAGGTCAGGGAAAATGCCGATCCTGTCACGGTCTTTATCAGTCCTCCTACCCTGGAAGAGTTGGAACGTCGTTTACGGGGACGAGGAACCGAGAGCCCTGATGATATAGATTTTCGGCTTGCCAATGCGGAAAATGAAATGGCGGCGGCCAGTCGTTACCGTTATCTGATTATTAATGATGAGCTTGAGCAGGCTGTTCGTGACTTGCAGGCTATAATAACGGCGGAACGGCGGCGGCGGAATAAGGCACGGGTGAGCATG
>MTKS01000290.1 GCA_004028495.1 Candidatus Electrothrix marina | reverse complement strand
ATTTCCGCCTGTTCGTCCGAAATTTCGTGATCATAACCGACAAGGTGGAGCAGACCGTGAATAAGAACTGTATTGCTCAATCCAACATAATCACGCACGGAGAAAAAAAATGCCGCAACTCGCCATTAATGTAGACCACATCGCCACCATCCGCCAAGCCCGAGGAGGTGCGGAACCGGATCCGGTCCATGCCGCCGCTATCTGCGAACTTGCCGGAGCCAAGGGCATTGTTGTTCATCTCCGGGAGGATCGCCGTCATATCCAGGATCGGGATGTTCACCTGCTCCGTCAGACCGTGAAGACCCGGCTTAATCTGGAAATGGCCAATGTTAAGGAGATTGTTGAAATCGCGCTGGAGATCAAGCCGGACATGATTACTCTGGTGCCGGAAAAGCGCAAGGAACTGACCACGGAAGGCGGTCTTGATGTTATCGGCAATGCAAAGAAACTGCAAAAAACCATCAGTAAAATGAGCAAGGCCGGGATTCCGGTCTCGATTTTTATTGATCCTGATGCCGAACAGATCAAGGCATCCCTGGAGGTCGGGGCCACCTATGTGGAACTGCACACCGGTCGCTACTGCGATGCGGAAAATGAAAAAGAACGGGATCAGGAATTCCGTCTGATTGAGCAGGCTGCTGAACTGTCCTTTGAAAAAGGTCTGCGGGTCAATGCCGGACATGGGCTTGATTACCGGACGACCACCCGTATCGCGGCCATTCCCTTTATTGAGGAACTGAGCATCGGTCATGCCGTGATTGCCCGGTCCGCCTTTGTCGGCCTGGATCAGGCGGTACGGGAGATGCAGGGTTGCATTGACAGGGCAGGGCGCATCTGAAGTAATATTTGATGAATCAAGGGGTTTCCGGTAGGGGCAGATCCCTGTGCCTGCCCGGAATACCTACCCGAAATAGCCGCTCAAAACAACAGGGCGACCGCCGGTCGCCCCTACAGGGTCTTTTCCAGGGCGGAAATTTGTTGATTATCGCCCAGAACGATGAGGATATCATTCTGCTGAATTTCGGTGTTCGGGCCGGGATTAAAGATCATCGGGATATCAGGTCGTTTGATGGCCACAACAATGATATCGTACTTGCTCCTGAGCCCGGATTTCATCAAGGTTGTGTTGACAAAAGATGTCTGAGCAGTCACCAGAAGCTCTTCCATGCAGAGTCCCAGCTCCCGAGCCTGCATGGCAAGATCAAGAAAGTCAACCACTGTGGGGCGGACAATGAGCTGGGCCATCCTCCGGGCCCCGATGGAATAGGGCGAAATCACCTTGGTGGCACCGGCCCGTTCCAGCTTTTTCGCAACTCCGGGGGTCCCGCTGGAACGGGTCAGGATAAACAGATTGGGGTTCAGTCCCCGCGCTGTCAGGGTGATATAGAGATTTTCCGCATCAGTGGAGACCACGGCAATCAGGCCTCGGGCATTTTTGATTCCGGCCGCCAGCAGAATATCATCATCCGAGGCATCGCCTTGCAATTCAATATAACCGAGCTGATCAATTTCCCGGATCACCTCATCATCATTTTCAATCACGACAAAAGGACGGTTGTTTTCCCTAAGAATCGAACAGATTTCCTGGCCGATCCGCCCGAATCCACAGACAATATAATGATTGTGCAGCCGTGTCATTTTTTTCTGCATTTTTCTTCTCTCGACAAAACGTTGTAATCCTCCTTCAACCATAGCCTCGGTAATCTGGCTGAACATATACATGACATAGCCGACCCCGGAAAAAATCAGCAGCACAGTGAACAGGCGACCGCCCGGGGTGGTCGGGACGATATCTCCGTACCCGACTGTGCTGATGGTTATAATGGTCAGATATAACCCGTCAAGGAAACCGGTGCCCTCCAGGAGTATATAACCGACAGGGCCGATGACCAGAAACATCAGCAGTGGGGCGATAAATAACAGATACTTATTCATTTTTTTTGGTACAGCGCGGCAAGGTCAGATATGGTCGGCAATCGCGGGCAAAGCCCTGCGGCGAATAACTTCCGATAAAAACGGCTCCATTATGAACCATTCTTTCCTTTCGTACCACATTAATTGACAAATCATTTCCAACAGTGTAAAATTATCCGAGCAAAAGCCCGGATGGCGGAACTGGTAGACGCAAGGGACTTAAAATCCCTCGGTTCTTGTAACTGTGCGAGTTCGATTCTCGCTCCGGGCACCACAGTATATTCAAGGGGTTGTAGCCGATTGGCTGCAACCCCTTTTTTTTTATTTTTTCCGTTTGTGTATGAGAGGAACCCGTTATATTTTCACGAGGTACACAGCAACGAATACAAGAGGCGGTATAGTTTCAAGAACACTGCCGCCTACAGAGGAAGATCTAACCAAAATTTATGGCAATCAAGAAATCAGCGTTATATAGCTCAATATGGCAGGGCTGTGATGAACTGCGGGGCGGTATGGATGCCAGCCAGTACAAAGACTATGTACTGGTGCTCCTTTTTATGAAATATGTCTCTGATAAAAAAGACAAGGTGGTTGAAATTCCTCAAGGCTGCGGCTTTCAGGATATGGTCAACCTCAAAGGTCACCCGGAGATAGGCGACAAAATCAACAAGCTCATCAGTGACTTTGCCAAGGCAAACGGGCTAGACGGAATTATTACCGTTGCCGACTTCAATGATGATGATAAACTGGGCAAAGGCAAAGACAAGGTTGCCCGTCTCACGAACCTGATTGCTATTTTTGAAAATTCCGCCCTGGACTTCAGCGAAAACCGAGCGGAGCATGACGACCTGCTAGGGATGCCTATGAATACCTGATGCGTCATTTGC
>MTKS01000289.1 GCA_004028495.1 Candidatus Electrothrix marina | reverse complement strand
CGGCAGGGGCTGTCGGAATAGCGCAACAAGCACCTTTTGTCCCGTATATTAAGATAGATAACGACAACCTTTCGTCTATTCCGAAGCGTTCGTTCCAGCAGATCATCATAGGCGGCAGAGATGATCAGCAGAGGTTTTTCAAGTCCGGCAAGCAGCTCATACAGGGCGACCGGGCCGATTCCCTCCGGTCCGAGCAGGGCGCGGATCTTATCCACCAATTCGGAGCGGCCGCACTCTGGACAAAGCTCCTCCTGCTCGCAGAGTTCGGACAAAGGTCCGTGAAAGCCCTCCTGTCGGACAAGGCTATCGATAAGCTGTGCTGTGGAAGGAACTGCGGCACCGAGGAGATGAGAAAGCTCCTGTCCGAGACAGAGCACGACCCGTCCCCTGCGCAGACGGTCGGCAAGTTTTCCGTAATCCGGCCCGGCTACGGTTTCCTCCCTGCTGCCCAGCTCCTTAAAAAAGCGAATAAAATCTTCAGCAGCAATAATCCGATCAGTAAATTCTTCAATTTTACCGAAAATTTCTTCGTCTTCGCTGGCGATGCCCTCCCTTTTCATCCGATCAAACTCCCAGCCGATATTCGGCATAACGCTAAAAATATCATCCGCCCGGACAGACAGCTCTCTCATAGCCTGTTTAATACGGGATTCAATATCGGGAATATCAACGTTCAAATCGGAAAAGGAGGGAAGAAGCTCTGCAATCTCCGGGTAAATAGTTTTCAGGTTGGAAATATCAACAGCATAGCCGTATTTTCCGTTAGCAACCCGCTCACTGACCACGCCGATTAAGCGGCCATTCTCGTCGCAGAGTGGAGAGCCGCTGTAGCCGCCCTTCAGTTGGCAGAAATCATCATCTGTAATATGCAGATCCCAGGTCGGAATATAGTCACCGTCAGAAGACTGACGAGGGGCACTCTGTCCCAAATGACCTTTTATCCTTCTGAGCCCATAATTTTTATTTACAAGACTGAACCCACGGAGCTGAATTTTATCGCCTTCGTCCTTCTTGCTTATGCAATTCTGCAAGGGCGGTGGAGGGTCGTCCCAAGGAATGCTCAACAAAGCCAGATCAATGGCATCAATTGCTCCGATCTTTACAATGTCGGCCTGATCAATTTCCTGCCCAATGACCTTTACGTGATCGTTAAGGTCTTTCACGACATGAGCGCACGTCAAAATAAAAAGCCGTTTGTCTTTGCACGCAACGGCGAAACCGGTACCAAACTTTTTATTCTTGTCCGGTTCTGGACTAGCCAGCCGAAAGACAGTGTTTTGATCAATTTCCATTTTAGGTTTCGTCAGATTTTGGCGAGATAGTCAGCTTAACCTTGAGATTGGCACTCCCCTTGCTCTTGGCCAAAAAGACCGAACCCTCAGCGGAAAAACCGAGTTGAAGCTCAATCTCCACATTATCAATGGACATCTCCTTATTCAGCTCCTTCCATACCGAAACCATTGGTCGACAGGCCTTGAGTAACACCGGTTTCACGGTGTCAATCGCCTTGCCCACCTGTTCCGTCACCCCGCCGGAAATCTGATTTACCTGACCGTCAGGCACATCCACTTCGACCAGCAGGCCGTCTTCCAGTTCAATGAGTTGATTGGTCATATCGCGTTTTTCTCCTTATCAGCTGATTACCTGAATTCGTATAAAAACAGCAGAAATGCTGAGCTGTCTCGTTGTCGTACGGTTGGACAAACATGTATTTTTGACAGGTATGCATCCTTTTCGCAAGCAAAAACAAAGTATAGGATATTCAAGACCCTTGGATTTGTTTCATATAGGCCTTGAGAAACTGGCGACAGAGCTGAATTTCAAGAAGTTGCAGAAGGGAGAGGGCAGGGGGAAAGGCGTGAAGGAGGGGGAAGATAACCAAGACCGGTTTCCGGGCAGATACAAAGAAAAATAAGGAGCCGTGAGGTGACATGGGGTTTGCTCCTGCGGCAGTGCTCCTGAAGAGTTCCGGAAGAACTCCGGCCTTTCCTGCAATTACAGCCTATTCCGTAAAATCACAGACCAGCGGGGCGTGGTCGGAAAGAATGACATCAGGGATGAAAAAGTTTTCAACTGTCAGTTCAGGGCTGTACAGAATGAAATCCAGCTGACGCTTCGGTGAGCGGCTCGGGTGGGAGGGATAGCCGTGGTCGTTGGCATTGCGCAGGCGGGTTGCGGCAAGAAAAAGATCAAGTTCCTGATCACCCCAGAATATATTAAAATCTCCGGCCACGATGACAGGCCCCTGCGTTGTTTTTATTATCTCATATAATTGCCGGAGCTGGCTTTGTCTGTTGTAATAGGTCAGGGAGAGATGAACGAGGAATACAGTCAGGTTTGCTGTTTTGGCCTCGATGACAAGCCGTTTGACCCCTTTTCTGAAAAAATGAAACTGATGATCATGCAGTTTTTCCCTGCTCAGGAGGGCGTTTCCCTGTTTGGCAAGGACCGGAACTCGCCGGGGCAGGGAGCCGCAGCGATATTTTGATTCAACGACATGATCATACCCCAGACGACGAGCCAGGAACTCGGCCTGACAGCAGTTTTCAGTTCGGAAAGAACCGGAATCCACTTCCACCAGCCCGACAAGGTCGGGAGCCAGTCTGCTGATAAACTCGGTAATCTGTCGATAATTTTCTGTCGAGCGTTTTAAATATCCCGCATAGGGAACCGGAAAATGAAATCGGGTTCCGATGCCGGTTCCATACCGGATATTATAGAGTAAAAAGCGCAACCTTACCCCTTGCGCAGCCCGAATACTCCGTATTTTTCATCGCAGAAGGCCGGATTATTGCCTCTTCTCCCCCCGCCGC
>MTKS01000288.1 GCA_004028495.1 Candidatus Electrothrix marina | reverse complement strand
CTGTATCCCGGATAGGCAGGAAGCATCGAGATACTCGGTTCTGCTGACCCGAGCAGCTACCCCTTACAAAAAAAACGACACAGCTTCGAGTTCCTGCGCTCCATCAGCCACCTGCGCCCACGCACTAACGCCTTGGGTGCAGTCGCCCGTATTCGCTCCGAGCTGAATTTTGCCATTCATCATTTTTTTCGAGACCGAGGATTCTTTCAGGTACATACACCGATCATCACCACCTCGGACTGCGAAGGTGCCGGGGAGATGTTCACCGTCACAGCTCTGTCCGACAAGGAATTGGAAAAGGAAAGCCCTTTTGCCCAGGATTTTTTCGGTCGTAAAGCCGGGTTAACGGTCAGCGGACAGTTACAGGCAGAAATTTATGCGCTCTCCCATGGGCGAGTCTACACCTTCGGCCCCACCTTTCGCGCAGAAAATTCAAATACCAGCCGCCATCTCGCTGAGTTCTGGATGTTGGAGCCGGAGATGGCCTTTTGCGATCTGGACGGCGACATGGACGTTGCTGAGGCCCTGATTCAGGATTTGATCAGCACTGTGCTGAAAAACTGCGCGGATGACCTTGACCTCTTTAACCGATTCATCAGCAAGGGACTCATTGAAAAATTGGAAACGGTGTGTCAACATGCCTTTACCCGCATGACCTACAGTCAGGCGATCCGGGAGCTGGAGGGAGCAAAACAGCAATTTGAATATCCTGTTGCCTGGGGAAGTGATCTTCAGGCGGAACATGAACGCTTTCTCTGCGAAGAGATTGCAGGCAGGCCGGTGATTGTCACCGACTACCCCAAGACCATCAAGCCGTTTTATATGCGCCGGAATGAGGACGACAAGACTGTTGCGGCAATGGATATCCTGGTGCCTGGTATCGGCGAACTGGTAGGCGGCAGCCAACGGGAGGAGCGGCTGGATCTCTTAACAACCCGTATGCAAGAGGCCGGGCTTGATCCGAAAGAATACAGCTGGTACCTGGACCTGCGCAGGTACGGTTCCGTGCCCCATTCCGGTTTCGGTCTCGGTTTTGAACGGCTGGTTCAGTTCGTCACCGGCATGAGCAATATCCGGGACGTGATCCCCTTCCCGAGGACACCGGGTAATGCGCCCTGCTGATGAACAAACAGCGACACAGGCTTGACCTTCCTGTTGTATAAGGGGTGAGGTATAAGGGGTGAGCAAAAATCCTAGGATTTGCTCTTCACCGGTTTTCTCTTCACCGGCTGAGCCCCTTTGCCATCCATTTTCGGGCAGGGCTTGCAGTCCACGGTATAACAACAGTGATAGGCATCTGAACAGCAAGCGCAGGTTTCGATAATTTTTTCAAAAACAAACTTGGTTTCTTTTCCTTTCTCAAGCAGGTTTGCACCGCACATTTTGACGGCAGCGGTCTTCTCTTCCATCCTTTTCAGGACATGAACGGCATCGGTGTACAAGCCTTCGGTTGCCGGAGCCGCAGAGGTGTTGAACAGAAAAAAAAAGCCCGCAATACCGGCAACAGTTGTTCTTCTCATTATATCTTCTCTCTTTTACAGCTCAATGGCCAATACAACGGCTACAAAGCCGAGACACCCCTCTTTCTTTTAAGGGGCTACGACACTGATAGCATCTTCCGGGCAGATATTGATACAGAGATCGCACTCTATGCATTTCTCTTTGTGGATATGGACGGGGCGGCCGTTCACCAGCTGGAAAACTTCTTCGGGACACACTTCAACACATTCACGACAGTTGGTACATTTTTCCATATCGATCTTTACGTTTCGCATCGTTCGGGTCTCCTTCTTGAGTTCCGCCGAATTACCGGCAGCGAAATAGATTACGTAGCCCTTCCAAATCTCTTTACTTTTTTAAAGCACACCCTCAATCTCTTGACAAGGACAAAATTCTATCCCGAGCAGATATATCAACAGATTAAGAGGCAATCCCTGATTACCTAGGGTTTACCTTGAGTTACTCCCCTTCAAGCCCATAATTCGAATCAGTCCGAATCACCCTGCCTCCGGCTGCGGATATCCGCAAGTGTTCGATCCACAATCTCCACAGCATGACCGATATACTGCTCCGGTCGATCAAGCGGGGCAAGATCTGCTGCGGTAAACAACGAACCTATTTCCGCGTCCGCCAGTACCTCCTCTTTCAGACTGATACCGCTCTCCGCAGCCGAGGCTGCCAAGTTGTGCAGCTTTTCCAGGGCATCATTCTTCCCCATGCTCTTACTGAGTTGAAAAAGCAGCCACTCGGTGGAGATGAGGTCTTTCCGCTGATGCAGATTCGCCAGCATCTGGTCTGTTCGTACATCCAGCCCGGAGAGAACTCCAATCATAGACTGCAAGGCGGTTCCTGTGTAAATACAGAGTTGAGGGATGGCCAACCATTCTGCCCAGAGACAACGCGGGTCGCGTTCATGCTCATGAGGGCTGCTTTCCATGACCGTCCCTGCCAGGGCTCGGACATGTTTTGCCAAGGCATTCACTCGCTGACAGATAACCGGGTTCTGCTTATGGGGCATGGTACTGCTGGACAGCGCACCGGAAAGCGACGGCTCTCGGAGTTCATCGACCTCGGTCTTCTGGAGCTGAAAGATCTCATTGGCGATCTTGGCCAGAGTCATAACTAAAAGAGCAAAATCCGAAGCCAACTCCGCGATTCTGTCTCTGCCGGTATGCCAGGAAAGGGGATCGTGGTCAAGCCCGAGAAGCTGCATGGTTTGTTGGGCAACAGCAAGTCCTTGAGACCCCAAAGCGGCATAGGTGCCCACAGCACCGCTGAGCTGCCCAACACAAACCGTGGTTTGCAGATGTTTGACC
>MTKS01000287.1 GCA_004028495.1 Candidatus Electrothrix marina | reverse complement strand
GTGATAAACATGACCTTGGAAAGATCAAAGGGCATGTTCATATAATGATCGGAAAAGGTATCGTTCTGCTCAGGATCCAGAACTTCCAGCAGGGCGGAAGAGGGATCGCCCCGATAATCCGAGCCGATCTTGTCGATCTCATCCATCATAAAAACGGGATTGTTGGTTCCCACAGTTTTCAGCCCCTGAAGAATACGACCGGGCATCGCACCGATATAGGTCCGACGATGGCCCCGTATCTCGGCTTCATCCCGCATACCGCCGAGTGATAAGCGATAGAACTTGCGGCCCATTGCCTTGGCGACCGCCTGACCCAGCGACGTCTTGCCCACCCCGGGAGGCCCGGCAAAACAAAGGATAGGTCCCTTGGTATCAGCGTTCAGTTTACGCACAGCGAGAAATTCAAGGATGCGCTCCTTAATCCTCTCCAGTCCGTAATGGTCCTCATCCAGCACTTGGGCTGCCTTTTCCAAGTCAAGAATATCTTTTGATGTTTTCTTCCACGGCAGATCAATGATCCATTCGATATAGGTACGAATGATATTGGCCTCCGAAGCGTCCGGGTGCATCATTTCAAGACGCTTCAGTTCCTTACGAGCCTCTTTACGGGCATACTTGGGCATTTTTTTCTTCTTGATCTTTTTGCCCAGCTCTTCAATATCTTCGGAATACGCATCATCATCGCCCAATTCCTTTTTCAAGGCCTGCATCTGCTCGCGCAGAAAATATTCCCGCTGAGAGCGCGACATCTCCTCCTTGGCATCCGACTGGATTTTCGCCTGAACCGTGGCAACCTCCATCTCCTTGTTCAGCAGCTCAGCCACCAGGCGTAAGCGCTCCAAAGGAAGAGATGTTTCAAGAATCTTCTGCGATTCCGAGACCTTGAGACGAAGATTCGACCCCACGAGATCAGCAAGCCTGCCCGGTTCTTCAATATTATTAACAATCGCCATCAGGTCGGCGGAAAGAATACCGCGCAGGGACATAATCTTTTCGGTCTGCTCCCGCACGAGACGCATCAGAGCCTCCACTTCGATAGTGACCTCCCCGGCTTCCTCGTCTTCAATCAGATCGATATTAACCCGAAAATGGGGTTTTTTCTGCTCATACGATTTGATTTCCGCCTTGGACAAGGCCTGCACCAAGACCTTCAATCTGCCGTCCGGTAATTTCAAGGTCCGCATAATCATGGAAACCATCCCGACCTTATACAGGTCATCGGGCTCCGGCTCGTCGCTGGTTGCATCTTTCTGGGTGACCAGCATCAGCAGTTTATCGCCTTCCATGGCCTCATTTACCGCAGATACGGAACCGGGGCGCCCTACAAACAGCGGCAGGATCATATAGTTGAAAACAACCACATCCCGAACCGCCATCATGGGCAGCTCTTCCGGTATATCCATATCTTGAGTATTTTCTGCGAAATCATCCATACTGGCTGATAACGAGTCGTCAAATTCCATTTTTATCCTCTTTGTATCATATACTTGCTGCCACACTTCCAAACACTGAAGCCGGAGACAACGCTGTTTACCGCATGATTGGTTGAAAGAAACTAAACATAACCTTATAGTAAGTCAAGGGAGGCATGACAACTCCATGCGAAAAATGCGACAATCTTACACGGTCTTTTCTTTCTTTTAAACGATTACAACGGGAAACCGGATACTTTTTTTATCCGGGACAGACAAAAAGAAAAACAACCGATCCTCCCCCGTACAATTTTTCTTTCGGATCACATCTTTTTTGTTACAAAAATATTTAACCACTCTATCTGCACAACGCACAGGAGAAACAATGCTTGAAGCCTCATCATTCTTTGATTTGACAGAATTCAGCCACAGAGAAATTTTTCAGGAAGCAGGCTATGCCTGGAACGGCTTGAAAAATCTGAAGGCCTATATGAACAGCTTCGATTACAGTTCGTTCAAAAATGAGGAACTGCCGGACGGAATCCCTCTGAAGAACCACCTGCTGTATTATCAGAACAGCCTGCAAAGCGGAGAAGGATGCACTGTTTCCTGGGATGATGTGAGCAAAGGAAAATTATCCGTCACGCGTGCCGGACAGTCACTTCCCGGAGCTTCCGTGATCATGGCCGGAGCCGTTATCATGGGACAGGAAATTCAGCTGGGCAAAGGGGTGCTGATTGAGTCCGGAGCCCTGATCAAGGGACCGGCTGTTATCGGAGACCATACGGAAATACGCCAGGGAGCCTATGTGCGCGGATATTGCCTGACCGGCAAACGCTGTGTGATCGGTCACGCCACAGAGGTGAAACACTCCATCTTCCTGAATGACGCCAAGGCCGGTCATTTTGCCTATCTCGGGGACTCCATCCTGGGAAACGATGCCAATCTCGGGGCCGGAACAAAATTCGCCAATCTGCGTTTTCTTCCCGGCAACGTACAGGTCAGAACAGACAAAGGTCTTCTTGATACCGGCCTGCGCAAACTGGGGGCCATCCTCGGTGATCGGGTACAAACAGGCTGCAACTCCGTAACCAATCCGGGTACGCTTATAGGGCCCGACAGTATCCTCATGCCCAATACTACAGCTGATTCCGGTTTTCACGCCCCCGGAAAAATTATCCGCTGAGCAGAGTCAGCAGTAGTATCAGGTAATCTGATGCCCACAATTATCACAAAATTTTGCGCCGGGGAGATTCTCATTTTGACAATTAGAACAGATGCGGGCAGCAGGCTTTTCATCAGCCGAATGACCGCAGCGTGAACAGAACTTTGCTCCGGCCGCCAGATTTTTGCCGCAATTGCTGCATTGCAGAATCACTACCTGCTGATGTCCACAGAGCGGACAAAAA
>MTKS01000286.1 GCA_004028495.1 Candidatus Electrothrix marina | reverse complement strand
GCCCTGTTCAGCCCGGCCAACGCTTTTCGTACCGCGCTGCGGAATTTCGGGGTTGCCGGGCAGTAGCGGTGAACGCCGCTTGTGTACGGGGTACAAAAGCAATGCCCGGCGCAGATTACCGGGCATTGCCCCGATACTCGCCGAACACGCTGCGCAGCACGTAGCAACACCGGGCTTTTTCATGCGGTTTCTGTCGGGATATCTGTTCTTCGTCCCGGCAGAGTCGTAATCCGTAGCCTGTTCTGATAATCCGGGAGTCAACCCCGCGACCCCGCCCTGTAACCCGCATCACTGCGCAGCTTGATTTTGGGCTGTGATACCGGCATGAGTATTTTTTTCTGGATACTATGGAACGTTGTTTGATTTTTTTATTCTGTACAGTTAATAAAACTTGTCGGCAGAGTCACAGTTACATTTTCGCACAAATACAGACAAAAAAAATATGAAGATGACCGGGCGAGACAGTAAAAAAAAGTTGTATGCACTTCTTCAAAGCATTCAAGCCGCCGTTGTTGTTCATGGCCCCGGCACAGAAATAATAACATGCAATAAAGCAGCTCAAGAGTTGCTTGGATTAACTGAAGAGCAGATACTTGGTAAAAAGGCGATTGACCCGGCTTGGAACTTTTGCAATGAAGATGGGTGCCCTATGCAGCTAAGCGACTATCCGGTTAATCGGGTTATAACCAGTAAAAAAGTGTTAAAAAATTTTATTGTCGGAATCAACAGGCCTGATAAGGAATATGTAACATGGGGACTGGTTCATGCTGTTCCTGAATTCTCTTCCTTTGGTGATATAGTACGAGTGATTGTAACATTTATGGACATCACCGAGCTAAGGCGGCTTGAGGCTGAACGCAAGGAGGCTGAAAAAAAAGTTCATGAGCGTTCTGTTGAATTAGCAAAATCAAACATGATGCTAAAAGAAGCTCAGAAAATTGCTAAAATGGGGCATTGGGAGTTCAATTTGCAATCTAATGCTCTTTTTTGGTCGGATGAAATTTACCGTATATTCGGCCTGGATCCTCAAGAATTCAAAGCATCCTATGAAGCATTTTTAGACGCTATCCACCCGGATGATAGGGATTTGGTTGACCAGGCTTACACAGAGTCGGTTGAAAAGAAAAAACCATACGATATTGAGCATCGGATTGTTTTAAAAAATGGGGAGGTAAAGTGGGTTCGAGAAATATGTGCCACTGAATATGATAAAGAGAATGAGCCCAGTCGGTCCATTGGTACTGTTCATGATATAACAGACAAGAAATTAGCCGCTGAGGAACGTGAGAAATTGATCAAAGAGTTACAAAATGCCCTCAGTGAAATAAAAACACTTCGAGGAATCCTGCCCATCTGTTCATTTTGCAAAAAAGTGCGCACTGATGACGGATACTGGGAACAGGTTGACGTTTATATCCATAAACACTCGGAGGCAAACATTAGTCATGGTATTTGCAAGGATTGTATGAAAGTTCAATATCCTGAGGAGTATGAGGCAATTTATTCAAAGAGTGTTTAAGGTTGCCATGCCCTTGACCTATTGATATTACTTGAATCGGGCAAACTCACCAAGCCCGACCCCTATACTCTCCGAACACACCCCGTAACACATCGCAAATTTCACCGAGCGAGCAATAACAACGCACTGCGGCCAGCACCGGCTCCATCAGATTCGCTGAATCCGAGCGGGCAGCGGTTTCCAAGGCGGCAAGGCATCTCCGAACCTCCTCCTGATCACGCTCAGCCTTGACCCGTGCCAGCACTTCTACCTGCTGATCCTCCCCTGCCGGATCAACCCGCAGCAACGGTACAGAGTTCTCTTCTTCTGTCTGAAAGGCGTTAACCCCGACAATAAGCCGTTCCTTGGATTCAACTTCCTGCTGATACTGATAAGCGGCATCTTCGATCTGACCGGCGATAAAACCGTTTTCAATACAGGCCACTACCCCGCCGAACTCATCCACCCGATTGATCAGCTCCAAGGCTTCCTGCTCAACAGCATCAGTGAGCTGCTCCACATACCAAGAGCCGGCCAGGGGATCAACCGTGTCTGCGACCCCGGATTCATGGGCGATAACCTGCTGGGTACGCAGGGCCGTGCGCACAGATTCCTCCGTGGGCAAAGAAAGGGCCTCATCACGAGAATTGGTATGCAGGGATTGGGTGCCACCGAGCACCGCTGCCAGGGCCTGCAAGGTAACCCGCACGATATTATTATCCACCTGCTGGGCAGTCAGGCTGCTGCCTGCGGTCTGAGTATGAAAGCGGAGCATCATGGTGGAAGATTTTTTCGCCTGAAAGCGTTCCTTCATGAGCTTAGCCCACAACCTGCGGGCGGCCCGGAACTTGGCAACCTCTTCCAGCAGATTGGAGGAGGCATTAAAAAAGAACGCCAGACGAGGAGCAAAATCATCCAGAGCAAGACCGGCATCCAAGGCGGTCTGCACATAGGTCAGGCCGTTGGCCAGGGTAAAGGCCACTTCCTGAGCTGCTGTGGAACCGGCTTCACGGATATGATAGCCGGAGATGGAGATGGTGTTGAACTTGGGCGCATTGGTAGAACACCATTGGAAAATATTGGTGATCAGGCGCAGAGAAGGTCGAGGCGGAAAGATATAGGTGCCGCGAGCCACGTATTCCTTGAGAATATCATTCTGGATCGTGCCCATGATCTGCTCAGCGCTGACGCCCTGTTTCTCCGCAACCACGATATACATGGCCAGCAAAACCATGGCCGGAGAATTGATGGTCATGGAGGTAGATATTTTATCCAGCGGAATCCGATCAAAAAGGGCTTCCATGTCCGCCAAGGTGTCAATGGCAACCCCGACT
>MTKS01000285.1 GCA_004028495.1 Candidatus Electrothrix marina | reverse complement strand
GCCGGCGTTGGATAAATTTTTCGCCCTTACGAAACTCAGTTTCCAAAGCCAAAATGCGATCAAGCAAGTCCTCTATGCCCTGGTTTTCAGCAGCCGCTGTTTCCAGAACGCGGTCAGACTGCGCTGCCTCTCTGCCCAAATCAAACCGCAATTTGCTCGCGCCGGGCATATCCGCCTTATTGATAACCAGCAGATCAACCACCTCCAGAATCCCGGCCTTCATGGCCTGAATCTCATCACCGAAACCCGGAGCCAGTACCAGGGCCGTGATATCAGCTAACGAGGCGATATCCATCTCCGACTGCCCGATGCCGACGGTCTCAACCAGTACCACCCGGCAGCCTGAAGCAGCCATAATCCGCATTGTTGCACCGGCAGCGGCACAGAGCCCGCCGAGCCTGCCTCGGGTTGCCATAGAACGAACCACCACATCTGGATCCAGGACATGTTCCATCATGCGGATGCGATCGCCCAGCAGTGCCCCGTGGGTGAGCGGTGAAGAGGGATCAACAGCGATGACACCGACCCGAGTTCCTCGTTGTCGCAAATGCCGGACCAAGGCTGAGGTCAGGGTGGATTTCCCGGCACCGGGCGGACCGGTGATCCCTACGGTCAGGGCCTTGTCCAGGCGTTCCTGATCCAAGCCCTGCATAATACGGTTTGCCATCTCTGCCTGATCCTCAACCAAAGAAATGGCACGGGCCACAGAGCGGGGATCGCCGAGATGGAGTTGTTCAAGGAGCTGAGCAGACGGCACTGATTGCACGCTCAACTGCGAGTCTGATGTTGCTTCTGACAGGCCACTGTAAAGGCCTCGATAATGGCGGCAATCGGAGTACCCGGAGTGAAAACAGAGGCTATCCCCTCTCCTTGCAGGAGCGGAATATCCTCCTCCGGAATGATACCCCCGCCGAGGACCGGGATATCTTCTGCCCCGCCTTGCGCAAGGCCTCAAGCACTGCCGGAAAAAGTCGCACATGGGCACCGGACATGGAAGAAAGCCCCACAGCAGCCACATCCTCTTGGACAGCAGCGGCGGCGATTTCCTCCGGGGTTCGTCGAATGCCGGTGTAAATAACCTCAAAGCCCGCATCCCGCAAGGCGCGGGCGATTACCTTTGCACCCCGGTCATGGCCGTCCAAGCCGGGCTTGGCAATCAGAACCCGATACGATTTTATCGTCATCAGCGATTCAGGACTATTTTCCCTGCCACATGATAAGGCAACACTTCCTTCCCGTCCTCGCCAAGATGCAACTGCCCGTCCAGCTCATAATTCAGCGGTTCTTCCGGCCTGCCGCCGTACTGCTGCACATCTTTCTGTAAAAGTTCAATAACAGACCCGACAATGGCAAACTTGGAGGTGTACACCACCACCGGGACCGAAACTGTGCCGAACGGCGGAATCCCCTGACGCTCATCACTGAGACCTGAAGCAAAAGGTTCGCCGTTGATCTTCAGGTCGCACTTCATACTGCGGATCTCCGTTGCCGTGTCATTGGGATTGACAACACGCAGTTTAAGGAGAAAAATCGTCTCCAGCGCCTTGATTTCCTGAAGCTCAATATCGGAAAGGGCTATTTGCAGGTCCTCCTTGGTGTCCCACGGCAGAGACTGCGTGGCCGGGCACCCCGTGAGGAGCAGGGGCAGGCAACAGAGAAAAAGCATCATCAGGCCGGAGCAACATCTTGATCCGGCGGCAAAAAAAGAGGTGGAAAGCAGAGACTGTTTCATAAAAATAATAATAACAGAGATGAATAAGATGATATTGCGCGAATTCTCCCGCGAAAATAGACATCCCTCGGGCCCCCTTCAAGCGGGCGGCTCGGTGAACAAGGCCCCAAGGATTAATCTCACACGCAAAAACCGGTAGAAGCACAGTAAAATTATTTTAAAAGATTGTCAATCCCCTGTTCCTTCTCTTTTCCTGTACGCTCTTGCACATATTACGCCAGCAGGGGAGAGTCACATCACAAGCAAAAAATAGAGCAGAGCAACAAGAGCTATAGAAAAAGCGCGAAAACTCTGGCTGAACACAATCAGTTGCAGGGCCAGACGCGGTTTAAAGATACCGGCATAATAGGGAAACTGATGGCGGACAGCCCGAATCGGGGAAGAAAGAACATTACCGATCAGCAGCGTCATGACAATCTCCTTATATGTCATGGTACCGTCCTGAAGCAAAGCCCCGGCCGCAACCAGACCTGCACTGAATTCAGCCGCTATCTGGAGGGCGATAATAGAGACCGCCTTGGGTGAAAGCCACGACAAAAAAGAAAGATGATCGGCCATGAACTCTTCCAGCAGCTGGAACATACCTGCCTGGGAAAGCCAGAAAAAGACAATATAGATAGGAAGGGTTAAACGGATAATCTTGCGAATGCGCTTTGTAAAGCGGGCAAGAGTCCGTTTCCCGGCTTGGCGAAAACTGATTTTTTCCGCTTGCCGCTGTCCATGCGTTCCGGTCATGTTCTCCGGGCCGAGAAGAAAATGACTCAACACCGCAATCCCCAGGGTGCGGAGTAATGCGGCCCCCAGAGTCAGGCCGATATAAATGAACGTTGCCCCTTTTATCAAAGGAAGGGTCAGGAAAAAGGTGGTGGGCAGATGGAGAAAATAGGCCGGCAGGCTGTTGAACATATTGGCCAGAAGCAGCTCTTTTTTACTGAGTTTTCCCTGATCATAGGCCTCTGACAGCATCGTGTTCGCGGCGACACCGGAGAAAAAAGCCATTGAAAAAGCCGCACCGGTAAGATCGGAAAGATGGCCGAAACGAATCATCGGCGCGGCAACAACCGACATCTTTCTTGTCCAGTTCATGGCTTCTATGAAACCGGCAACCATCAACCCGATCGAGATAAAAA
>MTKS01000284.1 GCA_004028495.1 Candidatus Electrothrix marina | reverse complement strand
AAACCTTGTCGGCCTGCTGCTCAAGGAGCTTCATTTCAGCAAACAGCGCATCATCTTCAATGCCGTAGGATTTCATGGCGGCAATGGCAGTGGCAATGCGTGCGCTTCTGTTTTTCTGTCCCGGTTTTCCTGCCTGCGCTATGATGGTATCCGGCTGCAGGTCTTTCGGTGTCAGTCCTGTTCTCAGGAGCATGGTATCCAATTTTTTGTGCAGATGTGCCGACCGCTGGGCAAGGCGGGCCGGTGTCAGCGGCTTGGTTCCTTTACCGGCCTGTGCGGCAGCGGCAGACTGCCCTAACAGCTCATCCGCCGAGATGCCGAAAGCAGCCAGCAACGGGGTCAGCTTTGCCTTGGCTGCGGCTGTTTTTTCGGCAATGGCGGCGGCAATCGGGTCGAATTTCGGTGCGGTATCTTGGGTCTCAGCGGCTGCTGTTGCTGCTTCATCTGCTTTTGACAGAGGATCAGGCTCGGGTTCCGACGCATCAACGGGGATTTCTTCTGCTGTTGCATCCGATAGGCCGATGATACCGGCGTAGCAGGTACGTGCTTTTTCGGGTGGTTCAGCAAGCGGCTCCAGAGAGGCAGCAAGATAATATGCGTCAGTGTCCCATTCCGGCAATCCGGTCAATCCGGCCCGCCAGATCAGGATACCGGTTTCATGACCGGGAAACAGCCAGAGCGTATCCAGTCGGCATTGCATCTCGACGAATGTATTCTCTGCAGAATGATTGCCCAGAAAACAACGGCAGCGGCGACCGGGAAGCTGTGACTCGATGCGGGAACGCTCAGGGTGCATGTTGTGCAGCAACACCTGTTCATCACCCTGGAGGAAACCGGAAAAGCGCTGATCCGGCGAGGCCATGTGGAACAGTCTCGGAGAGGCATTCGCAGGCGGTTTGGGCCAACGGCGGGCAAGCCAGTTTTTATCCAGACTGCCGACAAGAGCACGGCGTGACGGCCAGTCCAAGCCCTCTGGGCCGAAGCCTGCTGGCCGTTGCCGCTCCAAAGGGGAGCCGATCAATCTGTCAGGATGCTGGATATTGGGCAAAGGCTTTCGTCTTCTGCCGTCCAGGCAGCGAACCGGTACCATGCCTCGACCGGCAGGATTGTCGTACCCTGAAGCACCGCCGAACGACCGCTCCCACTCCAATTCCATTTTTTTAAATGGAACCGGAAAGGTTACCTTATCGTTGCTGGTCCACCAGCGGTCGCCGATAACGACCAGATTTTTTGTTCTGCCGCCCACTTTGGCCTTGACCGGACAGGCAAGGGTAGATTGATTGTCAGGTGCATGGCAGTCCGCTGCGATCAGAAATTCTCCTGCCGGTTTGGGCATCCCCAGATCAAAGGGGACACCCTCCAGTTCCTTGACCGGCTGCCAGAAATCGCCTTCCTCTAACAGTACCGGCTCCGGCTCAAGACGAAATCCGGCCAGCATGGTGACGGTCATCTGTTGCTTGTCCCTGTCCTTGCTCTCCTCGTCCAGGCGGTACAGAAGGGACAGGGTGTCCGGTTTGCGGAGGAAAAAATTTGGCTGCTTCACGTACATTTCTCCATCGGTCCTACCGACGTTTGAACAGGCAGCTTATGCATTGCCCTTTTCCTGAAACTGCATGGTAAACTCTCCCTGCTCATCAACATCCAGCACTACTCCGGCAGGGAGCTGGCCCCCGCTCATCTGGGTAAGGATTTCTCTGGAAAGCCGGGGCAGGACATTGCCGTTAAGGATGTATTCGATATTGCGGGCCCCGGTTTCAACCTCGGTGCAGCGGGCCGCGATCTGTTGAATGACCTTGGCACCCCACCTGAACTCCATCCGGTTGTTGTTCATGAGCATTTCGCGCAGGCCCTGGAGTTTGATCTCCACGATGTTTTCCATAGCATCCCGATCCAGACTGAAAAAGGGAATCACTGTGGTTCTGGCCAGCAGGGCCGGTTTGAAATATTGGGAAAGCAGAGGGCGCACGGCCCCCATAACGGCCTCTACAGGCAGGGGTTCCTCTCCGCCGGTCATCTCCTGAATTACATCTGTGCCCAGATTGGAGGTGAGGATGATTATGGTGTTGCGGAAACTGATCTCCTTACCCTCGCCGTCGGTGAGCACGCCCTTGTCAAAGACCTGATAGAACAGGTTCATGATATCGATATGCGCCTTTTCCACCTCATCAAGCAGGACTACTGCATAGGGCATTCTTCGCACTGCCTCGGTGAGCATACCGCCCTCGCCGAATCCTACATAGCCGGGAGGCGAACCGATCAGACGGCTGACCGTATGGCTTTCCTGAAACTCGCTCATATTGATGGCAACCACGCTTTTTTCGCTGCCGAAGATCAGCTCTGCAAGAGCAAGGCCTGTGGCGGTTTTGCCCACTCCGGACGGTCCGGAAAAAAGAAAAACCCCCTGGGGTTGCTGCGGATTTCTGATCCCGGCCTTGGCTGCCCGGATAACCTCGCCCATGGCGGAGAGCGCATGATCCTGCCCCTTGATCTTTGTCTCCATGACGGATTCAAACTGAACAATACTCTCAGCCTCGTCCCGCAGCATCCTGCCCAGAGGAATACCGGTCCAGTCGGCAGCCACCTGGGCCACGATATCCGGGTTGACCTCGATTTGGATCAAAGGATTTTCGCCCTGGAGTTCAGCCAAAGCAGCATCTGCTTCGGCAAGTTGCTGTCGCAGGGTGTCAGGATTATCAGAATCATCAGGAGCAGCGGTCTCTGCGGTTGCAATGGGAGGTTCCGGATTCTCTGCGTCCTCCGACTTCGACTTTGATTCAGGCTTCGGTTCATCCGGGGTATCGGGTTTCGATGTTTCGGGGGGAGGGGCTGAAGAGGCAGCATCTGCCTGCATGATGCTGTGCAGAATATCATGC
>MTKS01000283.1 GCA_004028495.1 Candidatus Electrothrix marina | reverse complement strand
AGCATCGCAACCATTCGAGAGGGCTTTGCCGAAACTGATCGCGAGGCCTGGTACAATGGCAAGCGGGCCGTTACGCTTTCCGTCTATCGCACCGGCGACCAAACCCCTATTGAGATCTCCGAGGCTGTGCATGCCTACATGGATGAATTGGCTCCGACCCTGCCCGCCGGGGTGCAGCTCACCGCCTCGCGGGACCGGTCTGAGATGTATAAGGATCGCCTGGATCTTCTCTTACGCAACGGTGCTCTTGGCTTGCTCCTGGTTATGGTCACCTTGGGGCTTTTTTTGGAACCCAGGCTGGCCTTCTGGGTGTCTATGGGGATTCCCATCTCTATTATCGGCTCCATCCTTATCCTCTACTTTGTCGGCGGCAGTATCAATATGATTTCCATGTTCGCCTTTATCATCACCTTGGGCATTGTGGTGGATGATGCGGTTGTGGTGGGTGAAAATATCTACCATAAGCGAGAGGAAGGCTTGGTTCCGTACCGAGCGGCGTTCACCGGGGTAATAGACATGTCAGCTCCGGTTCTGATTGCTGTGGCCACTAATGTTATTGCCTTTCTGCCGCTGCTTTTTGTCTCCGGCTCCACAGGGCGCTTTTTTTCTGTGCTCCCTGAGGTGGTTATCTCGGTTTTTTTGCTCTCCCTGGTCGAGTGTCTCTATATCCTGCCAGCCCATCTTAATTATCCCAAGCAGGAGAAGAGTAACAGGTTGTTGCTGTTGCTCGGCAAGATTCCTATTTTTTGTGATCGCCTTTTGGATCGCTTTATTAACGGCCCCTTTACTTGGCTGCTTCGCCTGAGCCTGTCAGGCCGCTATGTGGTTGCGGCCTTGGCCTTGGCTGTGCTGGTTATCGGGTATGCTTATTGGGACAGCGGACACATTAATTTTTCTTTTCGTCCGAGAATCGAGACTGATTCCATTGATGCCGAGATTGAACTTCCCTATGGTGTGAGCATGGATGAGGTGAAGCGGGTGGTTCGTCAGGTTGAGCTGGGCGGGATTCGTGCCTTGGAAAAGAACGGCGGTCAGTCAATCATGATCGGAATGCGAACAGATATCGGCAAAGGAGGGAGTAATGCCGCTGAGGTTTCCATCACCTTGGTGCCGCAGAATGAACGAAGCGTGACCACTCGGGACTTCAGCACGGCCTGGCGTCAAGAGGTGGGCGAGATTGCCGGTCTGGAAAAACTTTTCTTTGATTTCCTGGTGGGACCGGGCGGGGCTGCGGCCATTAATATTGAGTTGAGCCATCCAGATCCGACGACCTTGGAGCTGGCTGCTGCTGATCTGGCCGAGGCGGTTTCTCGTTACGAAGGGGTGACGGATATTAATGACGGCTTTGCCCAAGGCAAGCCTCAGTACGACTTCAAGATGCTGCCCGAAGGCCGAGCCGCTGGCTTGACAGCCAGAGATCTGGGGCGACAGGTTCGTCATGCCTTTTACGGTGCGGAAGTCCTGCGTCAGCAACGGGGCCGCAACGAGGTTAAGGTGGTGGTCCGTTTGCCCGAGGACGAGCGCAACTCGCTTCTTCATCTGGAAAAACTGCTGCTGCGCACGCCGGACGGCGGTGAGATGCCCCTGAACCGGGCTGCCAAGGTGATTCAGGGTCGGGCCTACACCCAAATTGAGCGGGTGGACGGTCGACGGGTTCTGGATGTCACTGCCAATGTGATTGCGGGCAAGGCCAATGAAAATAAGATCCTTGCGGCCCTGAAAAAGGATTTCTTACCAGAGCTGGTTGCCCGCTATAACGGACTGAGTTATTCCTTTGCAGGTCAGCAGCGGGAAAAAGGCAAGGCCTTGAATGAATTGCTTACGGGCCTATGTTTCAGCATGGCTGCCATCTTCTGCCTGCTGGCAATGCTCTTCCGCAGCTATATCCAGTCCTTGATGGTAATGATCTCTATTCCCTTTGGCTTGCTCAGCGCCCTGCTCGGTCATGTTATTATGGGCTATAACCTGAGCATTATCTCGCTCTTCGGCATGATCGCCCTTTGCGGTGTGGTGATCAACGACAGCCTGGTGTTTATGGTCACGGCGAATCGCTATCGGGATCTGGGCATGACACCCTTTGAAGCGGCCTTGAATAGTGCGGCCCGGCGCTTCCGCCCTATTATGCTCACCTCGCTGACCACTTTTTTCGGCCTTGCTCCGATGATCTTTGAGGAGTCGGTGCAGGCCCGTTTTCTTGTTCCTATGGCTCTTTCTTTGGGCTATGGGATTTTGTTCACTACCTTGGTGATTTTGGTGCTTATGCCTGTTTTGTATATGATTTATTATGATCTGGTGGGGAGAGAGTGATTGTTTGGCATGAAGACAGCGGGGCCTTGTGTTCACGGGCAGCTTATTGATGCACGGGAGTAATGTTTTGAAAAGTTAAAAGTATCGATTATTCAAGTTGATTCCGGAAAACATCACGAGTTTTTGTTAATTCCAAGAAGTAACCTTTTCAATAACAGAAAAAATAGAGCTGAAACGAGAGCTGGTGGTAGTGTGCCCCCAAGCAGAACGCCACTGAGTCAACACTGGGGCATCATTATTTTCTTCAGAAATAAGGTCAGCTTTCATATAAATATCTTTAGGCTGCATATCCTTAATTTCGTTACTGTTCAACCCGCCACCAGTATATATAAGAGTGAACCACCAGTCGGGATACTCTGATTTTAATTCTTTAATAAAGGTAACAGCATCTTTTATTCTCAATTCATTTCTTCCTAGTGCTTGATAAGTATCAGGAAGTTTAAGTTTCAATATTGACATCAAGATTGTTGCGACACCCCATGCCCAGAGCATTTTTCCTTTTTTGTCTTCATTAGCCGAAAGAGAATGGCCCAAAATTCTAAATACTTCTTGGATTTGTCTTGGTGTCATTTTGAGAGAGCTAATAAGC
>MTKS01000282.1 GCA_004028495.1 Candidatus Electrothrix marina | reverse complement strand
CTCGGGCCGCGTGATTCGTCTGCGGACTTGACGGGTAGTCGCCATACCAATCTGCACACCATTCCCAGACATTGCCCATCATATCATAAAGATCAAATTGATTCGGGGGATAACTGCCCACCGGGGCTGTTGAATCCGGTATCAATCCTCTTTTGCGAACATAATCAACACAGCTGTCTTCGTTGCTCCCCGGATCATTTTCATACATTGCCTTGTCGCAGGAGATATCATCACCCCAATGTCTCGCCGTGCTCGTTCCGGCCCTAGCCGCATACTCCCATTCCGCCTCAGTAGGCAGACGGTATTCCTTCCCGGATTTCTTATTCAGATTGCTAATGAACTTCTGCGCATCCTCCCAAGATACCCTTTCCACCGGATAGTTATCACCCTTTTTGAATTCAGCCGGATTCTCGCCCATGATCTTCTGCCACTGCCCCTGGGTCACTTCATATTGCCCCATCCAGAAACCATCCACACAGACCTTATGCACCGGATCTTCATCATCATAACGATCTTTTTCATCCGGCAATAATCCCATCTGAAAACAACCAGCCGGGACAGTCATAAACTGCATGCCGGTAATCGAATCACGGAACCTATTCAGCTCCAACTCCTCAACCTCCTTCTTCCCGGCTTGCACCGCAATCCGCTGCCAAGCCGAGCCGATTCCGCTACTGTTTTCCACCTGCACCTCATATTCCCCAATAGGCAGCACCAAGGTACGGTCAGCCCGCGCCGTATTCGTGAACAGGGAGCCGCGCAGAGTCACCTCAGCATCACGCAGCACCTGACGCTGCTTATCCGTGACAACCAGTTCCCCAGTCTTGACCTGTTGTTCCGCCTCCTCGTACCCCAAGCGAATAAGCTGATTTTCGCTGATTCGGCCAAGTTCAACAGTATGAGCAGGTTGCAAGGTATGATCATAAAACACCAACTGCCAGTTCTTCCGCAGGGGCAGGCGAGTTTCTACGGGCAGGCGCAGCAGGCCCTCAGTGCCGGATCGTTTTCCGGGGCTGCTCCCGCTTTCCTCCACACCGACCCAACCCTTGCCTCCTCCCGATTCCGCCAACACAGAAAGACGAGCTTCGCCCTGTCCGGCCCCCAGCCATCTCTGCATACTCAGGCCCGAGACAGTCAGCAGCGAGAGCACTAGGACTGCGGCCCAGGCCCATTGCCATCGACTCAGGGGATACCGTTTCAGCAGCGAAAGCCCGCTCCTTTTGCCAAACAGGCGGGCGATCCGTTGCAAACTATCCTTGCTGTTCCCTACCCTCGCACACAGGGAAGCCGGATCCACTCCCTCCAAATCCGCCTTCAGGGTCAATTTAAGCGGAGTGCCCTCAAGTTCGGCCAATCTTTTCAAGGCTTGATCCGGCTCAAGCTGGAGATTAACCAGTTGATACTGCTTTTGCCAAGCAAGATGGGCCAAACTTGCCTCGGTTCCAGCACAATCACCAAGCTCATGGTCTTTGGTTTTCTGCAACTCAGCAAGGATAGCTTGAAAAATCGCCTCCTGACGGGCCTCTGCAAAACGAGTGAAAAAGCCCTGGCGCAACACCTCCCCAACAGCCTGGGAAAAAGAAAATCCCCCCTTGCCCAGGCTGGTACCGGGCAGGGCCATAAAGCGCTCAATCCTTTCCGGTGGCAGCTGCGCAAAAAATGCTCTACGCAGACAGTCAGCAAGACCCAGCGGGGTCGGCTGCAACATGGCGCAGGCTTGGGCCCAGGGGAGGGCATCAGCGAGTCGGGTCTCCACCAGGATATTGACATCCGTATCGCCTCGCAGCGAAGCTCTCTGTCTCGCTCCTGAGCCGGTCTCCTGCCGAGAGCCGGTTTCTGTAAGAAAACGGGTAAAGGCTGCAAGCAGGCCCGCCTTGGACGGCCGGATAGCTGGCAATGCCATAGTTGGTGGTTACGGTGGAGTTCTGTTGAAAACCATCGGTCCGCAGCTGCATCCAGGCAATATGAGGCCAGCGGGCCAGTCCTTCCAAAGTATGGCCGTGCCGTTCCCTATCCACCTCACCATGACTGCTGAAAATAAGCAGGAGATAACCGTTGCGCTCAGATTCATAATCGACCAGGAACCTGGGGCGTCCGTCTTCCGGGTAAAAAACCGCAGGATCATCATAATATCGACCGCAAAGGAGCTGAACCCCAAGGCCTGCCATGCCCACCCGAAGCTCCTCGGCAAGGGGATTAAGCCGAAGCGCCTCAGAATCGGTATGGTTGACCAGAATAATCAGGCGGCGAAGTTGTTTTTTCTGGGGAAAAACAAGGACAGGCAGGCCAGCATGTTCCGCAGTGGCAGCAACCGAACGCAGGATATCCGGCTCGCGCCCTAGCAGATCACCCTGGAAATAGCCGAGACAGTCGGCAAGATGGGCTAAGGTTTCCCTATCCAAACGAGGTGCTGGTTTGCCGCCCACCCGGTCTAAGGGAAAAAGGCGCGGGAGCGTGGGGTCATCATCCCAATGGGCCGGTTCATCCTTGGGCACCTTTTGGGCCTGGTAAAGATACCAGGCATAGGCGCAACAAAACAGGAAGAGAATTCCAGCTATCAGGACAGATTTCTTCCAGGTTTGATCACCGACCAAGGGCGTACTTTCCCGTGAAGCAATAAACGGGCGTCTGGGCGAAACAATAAAGCGTGGGAGATTATCAAGATCAGTCCCAGCTTCCGGCTCGACAACTTCCTCAGCAGTACTCTGAGCTTCCAGGGGAATATCTTGCTCATACAGCGGGACGGGCCAGAGAATAACGGCAAGAACCGAGAGAAGGGCGCAGAGCAAAAGCCAAATTTGAAACCATGCCTGTTTTTTTTCTGTTCTCCTTGGTTGCGGATGAGCACGTTGGGGGGACGCCGAGGAAAAATCTGCCTTTTGCCCGGTCTGAGCTGCTCAAG
>MTKS01000281.1 GCA_004028495.1 Candidatus Electrothrix marina | reverse complement strand
GATCCGCATTATCAGTGCCAGAAAAGCGACAAAAAGAGAACGAAAATTCTATGAAGAAAGCAAATGATGATTATGAGTTGCGGGATGAATACGATCTTTCGCAGATGCAGATAATGCCCAAAGGCCGTTATGCCCCTGAGCGGCGTGCCGGGCGGAATATCGTTGTGCTTGATCCTGACGTGGCGCAGGCATTTCCGACAGATGAGGCGGTGAATAAGGTTTTACGCCTGCTTTTGGAAGCAAGTCGGATTCCGGCTAAGGCGGTGAGGTAGCATTCTGCGTTCACAGGGGAGGGGCACCCCTTAGACACTCTGAGGGGTACCCTTTAGCTCGGTAGGTTGGGGTGAGGCACGAACCCCAACAAGATAACTGTATTTTATCGAAAATATTGAAATGGACCCCCCGGTTAACGGTGTCGGAATTTGGACGTGATGTGTTGTTTGCTGGACATGTCGGGGTTCGCTCCGCTCACCCGCAACCTACGAGCGGGCAGCCCCCTGACAAACAGCCTGATCAATGATATGATACAGAGAAAGAAGCATCAAAAGCAGGAACGGAAGCATGGTACAGGTATGGACATAGCGTTGGGCACCTCTTCTGCAACAAAGATATTATGTGAGTAAGCCTATGGAATGGATAATTAATCTGCACATTGAAAAATTGCCCGAGGGTGTTTACCTTGCGACCTCAGACGATATACAGGGGCTGGTCGCCCAAGGTCGAACTATTGCCGAGACGATTGAAATTGCAAGAGATGTGGCGAGGAGATTGTTGGAGGCTCAGGAAGAGAAACGACAGAAAATCCCTGAGCCGTCCATAGGAACCTCGTTTGAGTGCGCAGTAGTGGTGGGCTGTTAAATGGGAAGATTATCAGGATTTCGTTATCGTCAAATCATCAAGCGATTGAAAAAGATAGGCTTTGTTTTTGACAGGCAGGCCGCAGGCAGCCATGAGATCTGGTACAATGAACAGGACTGACCGATATACCACAGTTCCGAATCACCCCGGAGATATGCCGGAAGGCACTCTTAGGGCAATCCTCAAACAGGCTTCCGTCTCACCGGAGGAATTTCTGAAAAAGAAATAACGAGATGCGTAGCCAATATGATTTCACCGGCGGGGTGCTGGGCAAACATCACAGAGCCATGCAGACCGGATATTCCATTACTGTTCATCAGGAGGACGGCGCAACGGTTACCAAAGAGGTTGTGCCTCCAAAAGGTGCGGTGATTGTCGAACCGGACCTTCGTCCTTACTTCCCCGACTCAGAATCCGTGAATAAAGCATTACGCTGTTTAATCCCTTTGCTTTCTCAAAGAGTTGACATCTGACTGCGATGTTCCGGCACGGGGACGATATGTCCTGGAGGTCTGCAAATATGGATCAGTTCGGCGGCACCTGATCCCGAAAAAAAATATCATCAATAGGAGCCGTCAGGACGCACCAGCAAGACCTGCTCTCCTGCGGCCAATCCTCCGGTGATTTCGATGAAATGCTCATTGCTGTGCCCGGTTTGCAGTCTCCGCCGTTGTACCTCGGTCTCTATTCGGATAAAGCAGAAGGGGCCGTTGCTGTCCTGAAAAAGAGCCTCAATGGGGAGGGAGAGTACCTGGTTGAGTACAGCTGTTTGCAGTTCCACCCGAGCCGACATGCCCGGTCTGAGCCGTTTATCTGTGGTCTTGAGCAAAAAATGGACTTGAAAATATTTTTCTCCAGATTGAAGCCCCTGCTGTTTTTTGGCCAAGGCCCCGATAAAGGCCAGTTCCCCCTGCAAGCTGAGGCTAGGGTAGGCGTCCACTGTGATGAGAGCCGGTTGACCGACAGCGATCTTATGCAGGTCGATTTCTCGGACCTTGCTTTTAACAATCAGGCTGCTCAGGTCCGGCAGCGAGAGGATCGGTTGATGAATAATGACCGTATCGCCCTCCTGAGCAGTTCGCATTTCACCGTTGCGGAAAGCCTCATGATGAATAACCAGACCATCAGATGGGGCGTACAGGGTTGTTTTTTCTAGCTCTTCTTTTGCCTGACGCAGGGCTGTTCGGGCTGCTTGCAGCTTTGCCTGGACCTGATCAACAGCAGCCTTGGCCCTGGCAATTGTATGGACACCGGCCTTGCCCATCTGTTGCAGGCTCAGTTTGGCATTTTCCACCTTGGCAGTGGCTGTTTCCGTGAGCGAGGGAAGGATGAATTTTCGATACGCTGTGTAGCGGCGTTTGGCACTGGTAAATTCTTCTTGAGCTACAGATATTTTATCGCGAATGCGGTTCAGTTCAGCCGGGTTTTCGTAGCCTTCCTGAGCCAGTTTCTTCAGATCAGCAGCATACTCCTTATACCGCTTCAATTCCAATTCTGCCTTATCCTGCTCATCTTTGTATTGGGCCTGGGTCATGGGGCCGTCTCCCTTGACAAGCCGTTGCAGGTCAAGCTTTGCAACCCTGATGCTATAGCGGGCGGTCTCGTTTTTATGGCCCACCTCTATTTTTTCCCAGCTCAGCAGCTGCTCAACAGCTTCAACACCGGCTGTCAGGTCGTCGATTCGGGCGGTACAGTCTGTAACCGCTTCTTCAAAACGAGCAGGATCAAAGCGTACCAGGATATCTCCTTTGTTGACCGGATAACCGTCCTGGGCAAGGAAGATAATCTTTGCCCCTGGCCCTTTAATGCGGGAAGCAACTGAATGGGAGTTGACCGCATGGAGGGTGCCGACTGTGTGTACCGTCACTTATTATACGAATGCAGGCATTACGAGGTAATATGTTACGTGCGGATAAGGATACCGTCAACCGATTTCCTCTTCCAAGAGACAGAGCAGGCCTGCGCGTTTGCTTTTGACAGAAAAAACACTGGAAAACAGGGGCGGTGCTGTGCTAGAAAGAGAGTTCCTGTCATTTATTGATATAAAACA
>MTKS01000280.1 GCA_004028495.1 Candidatus Electrothrix marina | reverse complement strand
TTGGAAAAAGCCTGCGAGAAACGCCCGGTGGGTTTGGAGGATATTGACCGTTTTGTGGATGAGATTGAGCATAGACTTCAGGATACAGGAGGGAAAGAGCTTCCCACCTCTCAGCTCGGAGAATGGGTTATGGAGGCCCTGCCTGAACTCGATGAAGTCGCCTATGTCCGTTTCGCTTCAGTGTACCGCCAGTTCAAGGACGTGAATGAGTTTATGGATGAACTCAAACATTTTCTGGGCAAGCAGAACTGAGCGGGCTAAAATTTTTCATGCTATGGATTCTGATACCGCATATATGCGTCTCGCTATCAAAGAGGCGGAAAAGGGCTTAGGGAGAACATCACCTAATCCCTGCGTCGGCGCAGTCATTGTGAGAGATGATCAGGTCATAGGGCAGGGATACCATCGTCGGGCCGGGACCCCTCATGCCGAGGTTAATGCCATTGCTGATGCCCTTGAAGAAACGCATAGTTGCGCAGGCGCAACCATCTATGTCACCCTCGAACCCTGCAATCATACCGGCAGAACCCCACCTTGCACCCAGGCCATTCTTACCGCCGGATTCAGTCGAGTGGTTATCGGCATGGCTGACCCCAATCCAGTTGCCTCTGGTGGTGCTTATTTTCTTCAATATCAAGGTATTGAGGTCAAATTGGGTGTCCTAGAACAGGAATGCCGACAGCTTAACTATCCCTTTCTCAAACATTCGGTCACTGGTCTTCCTTGGGTTGTAATGAAGGCGGGCGTGAGCTTAGACGGTAAAATCAGCCGCAGACAAGGGCAAGGCGGAGCTATAACCGGGTCTGCTTCAAAGCAACGAGTTCATGAGTTACGGAATCAGCTGGATGCCATCCTTATCGGCAACGGCACGGCCCTTATTGATGATCCTTCTCTGACGACTCGGTTAGAGCAGAAAGATGGTCGAGACCCTCTTCGGGTGATTTTGGACAGCCAACTCAGGCTCTCTCCTGATGCCCGTATGCTTACTCAGCAATCATCGGCGGCAACGTGGATTTTCTGTGATCAACATGCCTCAGCTCGTAAACAGAAGGACTTGGAGCAGGTTGGGGCAAGTATCCATAGGGTAGAGAGAGAACAGGATGGCGGGCTTGCTCTTGCGGAGATCCTGCATCGATTAGGGAAGGCCGATATTACGTCAGTCCTGGTGGAAGGCGGTGCTGCTGTCCACGGTTCTTTTCTCAAGAAGAAATTAGTGAACCAAGTTTATCTTTTTACAGCACCGTATTTCATCGGCGAGCAGGGAACATCGTTGTTCAGCGGCTATAGCATCGGTGAAGAAGAAACACCGCTTTCTTTGCAAGAGCAAACGACAGAAACAGTGGGGCGAGATATATTGATTCAGGGCTTGTTGTACTGAAGTACTACTGAAAACATGAAGTTATAACGATAATAGCGGGAGCTTCTTCGGGTTCCCAATATTTTTTTACTCCTGTTTACTTCTCCTCTTTATTTCCTGCGTTAAGCAGTGCTTTCAACTGCGGCCAAATCCTGGACAGCTCTTCCTTACTGCTGAAATCCATGTTCAATGTTACTTGCTCCTCTTCAAAAGAGAGGCTGTGCTCAAGCCGTATTCCAGCAGGTAATTGGAGCTGAGAGCAAAATTTTCTGAATGTTTCTTCTGCCTGCGTAAGTCTCGGCTGACATTCTCTGTCAAGCCAACGTAAAAGAGAACTTGCTCTCTGCGGTCCATTCAGTTGTTTGTCTTTTTCTTTGTCCTGCCAGCGACCAAGCAGCACCTCAACTGAAACCTGCTCCCGTTGAGTCAGTTGAAAAAAATGTTCTATCAACTTTTGCTGTTTTGATCCGCCAAGCTGATATGTATTGATGACTTCAGCGAGTTGTTTTTGATCAACCGGTGCAAAACGAGAAAGTTTTTTTCCTGATCGTTGCGAAATAATTCCTCTATGCAAGCCCAGCTGAACAGCAGGCTCCAAGTCAAGCAGAGAAATAAGCTCTCCAGGTATATGAGGCTTCGCCTTAAGGCCCAGCACGGGAAGCAAGGAAAGTACTTCCTGTTCCTCAAGGACCAACGTAGCTTTTTGGAAAAATATTGCCTGCTCAATAACTGTTAAGCTTCCACCAAGCAACTGATGCTGCAATAAGGTCGTCAACAGGTGGAGTTGATACTCCGGTTTCTCTTCGCGGAAAGGGATGATAAGAGCGGTGAGGTGGCATTCCTGGGCCTTGGAGACCTGAAGATAGGCCTCTATACGCCTTCTCCCTGAAAGAACAGTGAGTGTATGATCCTTTTTTTCTAATAAGAGTGGTGGCTGGAGCATCCCGAAGTTGCTTATACTGTGCAGTAAGTCTTGCTCGGGATCTTGGGGAAAAGGATTGAGGATGTAACTCCTGTCAGTCAGATTAATATCCTGTAATCTTACTTGACGATAGCAGGGCGTTGCGTTTTTCACTTTTGCTTATGTTAGAAAAAATAAAAATAAAAATGAGGGAGAGGGAAAAGAAAAAACAAATCGAGACGTCACAATGAAGGACGTCTCGATTCATCATCGGTTAAACTGAACAACCGAAGAAATGCAACCTTATCCGTTGATTTTATTTCGGAGAATACCGGAGGGTTTAAAAGTAATTACCCGCCTCGCATCAAGGATCAACTCGTCGCCTGTTTGAGGATTACGACCTCTTCTCGGGCGTTTATCCTTAACGTTAAACTTGCCGAATCCACTCAGAAGAAGATCTTCTCCAGTGATCAGTGACTCTTTAACAAGAGTAATAAACGTTTCTACGGAATCTGTTGCCTGGGCTTTGGTCAGCCCGGGATGCTGCTGATAAACCTCTTGCACGAGGTTTGCTTTTGTCAATGTCATTTTATACGACCTCCACAGTATCAATTAAGTGCTTCTTTTGACTTTTCAATCTATTATATGATAC
>MTKS01000279.1 GCA_004028495.1 Candidatus Electrothrix marina | reverse complement strand
CCTCAAAAACCAACCAACACAACATGTTAGCATTAAATCCCCCTCCGCTACAAGTTAGGCCGAGCATTTCCATAAAAGATAATCAGTATGTTAATAAACATGCAACATATTAAATCTGTTCTGGAATTATCATTTTTACCTGGAAAAAGCTAAAAAAATATCCCATCTTATCCAAGAGGGTTGGCAAAATTCTAAATTTGGAATATAAAAATCAATTTATAATTAATGATTCACTAACCTTTTCCGGTTCAGAGCCCCTCAGAAATCAACAGAATCCGTTGTTATCAATATAAAAGAAACGAATTTAATTCGGTGCAAAACATCCGTTCACATCACAACACTTCATATTATTCCTATAAGGCTGCTTGATGAAAAAGATATCTTTCGGTTTATTTTTAATTGCTTTGACAACCTTGATGGTTGAGTTGGCACTCGTCCGGGTTTTTGACGTGATCTGGTATGCCAACAAGGCCTACATGATTATCACGATGGTGATGTTTTGCTTTGGGATTGCTGGCGTTTATCAATCGTTATGGCCGATGAAACAGGATGAAAATTTCAAAGACAAGCTGTGTTGGATCACCTTTTTATTCGGCGCGCTGATCCTTGTCATCCAGCCTGTTGTTAATTTTTTACCGCTTGACTTTCAGGCTATCCAGACCGGATCACCCGAAAATATTTTCTATTTGTTTTTAATGTATATCGTTCTTGCCACACCTTTTTTTCTCTCCGGCATGATATTCACGGCAATTTTTTCTTACTATTCACGGCATATTCAGCAGCTTTATTTTTGGGATCTCTTCGGGGCCGCTGTCGGTTGCCTGATTCTCATACCGTTTTTACCCTATATCGGTCCTGCTGGCGCATTATTCATCGGGGGAGGTTTATGCTGGATAACTACCGCGATGCTGGCCTCCACCCGAACAATAAAAACAACACTGTTCGTCCTCGGCATGGTCGTTATCGCTGTACCCTTTGTTAAATCTTTCTCTGCCGACAAACCGGGAGATCGCTATTTTGAATTTAGGCATCATATCTCGAAACGCGGTGTCGCCGTCGGTATTCAAAACGAAAAACTGGAAACCAGTTATTGGGACCCCATAAGCAAAATCGATATCATAGAGAAAGACCGGGTAAAGCATGTTGCATATGACGGCGGCACTCAGTCAAGCTTTATCTTTCCTTTTGACGGCGATTATAAAAAACTGCGGGCATCCCTGCCCAAGGCGACCAATCAAAATTTCGGCGGACAGAATGTATATCTCAGCCATTACTTGAAACAGGACAGCGATCAGAACGTTCTCATCATCGGCAGCGCGGCCGGGCAGGAGACCAAAGCCGCTCTGACCTACGGAGCCGCACATGTGGATGCTGTTGAAATGGTCGGTTTTGTCGTCAAGGCCGGCAAAGAAATATATAGCGATTTCAATGGAAATATCTTCAACCATCCCAACGTCACCACTCACGTTGACGAGGGCAGAAGTTTTCTGCGCACTACCGATAAAAAATATGACATCATTCAAATTTACAGCAATCATACTTCAAGCAGTATAGCCGCAGGCAGCGGTGCTATGGCGACAAGCTATCTCCAGACTGTCGAGGCATATACCGAATATTTCCAGCATCTGAAAAAAGACGGTATCCTCCATATTAATCATCACGTTTATCCGAGAATGGTAACCACGGCGGCTAAAGCCTGGAAGGATATGGGACTATCTGATTTCCGCAACCATGTTCTGGTTTTTCAAGCCCGCGACGGAGTGCGAGACAATTTGCCTACCCTCTTAATCCGGATGTCGCCATGGACCGAGACGGAAGTTTCTATGCTGGAACATTGGTTCTGGGGGCATACCGTGATGGTGGAAAACCCCTATAAAAAAGACAGCTCCATGCTCTCGGATGAGTTTTATTCAGGCGAACTCTCCAGGAAAACAGCTGAACTAGTACCGTTCAGGGTAATGGCGGCGACCGACAATCGACCCTATTTTAATTTCTTACGCAAGGAGTGGGTTGTCTACAGTCGTTCCCACCCTGAACAATATATGGATTACTCCACAGCGGCCCTATTGTCTTCTCAGTATATTAATAGAAAAATACCGAATGATCTTGAGCATCTGATTGTCATTTCCGCAGCTTCATTATTTTTTGCTCTCTTTTTTGTCTTGGTGCCGCTCCTGTTTTCAAAAGCAGGTCGGGTACGCTGGCCCGGCAAAATTTCGTCCATGGGATATTTTTCCTGCCTCGGAGCAGGGTTTATTATTGTTGAGTTGGTATTTATACAGATTTTTATGAAGCTTATCGGTTTTCCCCTGCATACGTATTCCGCAGTTGTTTTTTCCCTGTTGATCGCGGCCGCATTAGGGAGTCTGGCTTCAGATAAAATGAACATCAATCCGGAGAACAGATGGGCATACCCTTTTATTTGCACTGTTGTTTCGATATTGCTGTTTATCGTGCTCTATCCGTTGTATTTTAATATTTTTCTGGCATTTTCCATCTGGTTTCGGATTCTGGCTGCCATCGTTCTTATTTTTCCTGTCGGTTTTTTTATGGGCATGTGCTTTCCGCTCGGTATCCTCGCAATAAAGGAGCAACCTGAAGGATCGGTTGCCTGGGCTTGGGGAATGAACGGTCTTTTTACGGTTGTCGGCGGAATAATGAGCGTTATCATCTCTATCTATTGGGGTTTTAACAATACCCTGCTTGTCGCTTCCCTGATATATATTCTAGCTGCCCTGTTGTTTACTCGGATGAAAAATCTCTCTGTCAGGGCTGCTTGATGTAACGCTGCCCGTTTTATCTTTCAATATAACTGCTCCGTCTATAAAAAAAGGCCGCTCTCATCCCGTGTGAAAGCGGTCTTTCTCATAGGTGGAGCAGTATGAAAAACTCTTTAGCGGAACTGTTAAAAAAAGATAAACGAAATGATCGCCCCCTTTTTCAAGTTT
>MTKS01000278.1 GCA_004028495.1 Candidatus Electrothrix marina | reverse complement strand
TTTCGGCCGCTTATCCGAGTGCTTCCAGCAGATAAAAGTTTGATCTTTATCTCGTATCAGGAGGGATTTTTTTTTACCTGAAACTCGCCCTTGTCGCAGGCATCCTGCTTGCCAGCCCTGTTATCTTTCATCAAATCTGGCGTTTTATCGCGCCCGGCCTTTACCGACATGAAAAAAAGATGCTGCTGCCCTTCAGCTTCATCTCCACTTTGTGTTTCCTCGGCGGTGCGGCCTTCGGCTATTTTGTAGTCTTCCCGCCTGCATTTCGTTTTCTCATCAGTTATTCCAGTGAATTTCTTGACCCCATGCCTGCGGTCAGCGAGTATTTTTCTCTTGCCCTCCGCCTGCTCTTAGCCTTCGGGGTTATTTTTGAGCTTCCGGTCTTCATGGTCTTTCTGGCCAAGCTCGGCACAGTGGATGCACCGTTTTTGGCAAAAAATCGCAAGTACGCATTTCTTATCGCTTTTATTATTGCGGCAATTGTCACTCCGACTCCGGATGTAGTTAATCAGCTGCTTATGGCCGGACCGCTGGTCGTGCTGTATGAAATCAGCATTGTCGCGGTACGTTTTTTTGCACGAAAGCCCTTAGTGGAGCTTGGAGAAGAAGACATGGAGGGAACCGAAGAGTAAACAAAGTCAGAGGGGATTCAGCAGGCAAGGAGGGGGGCAGGCCAAAGCATCGGCCTGCCCGGCAGAAACAGCCTCGGATCAGCTGCGGCACTCCCTGAATATTTTATTTTTACAGGAAGGACACTTTCTTCTATCTAAGTTTTTATGTATTTCTGAGATAGCACTGCTCTTGCTGTCAAAGAAGTGATCCGGGCCTATACTTCTGATAAAGCCCGACCGTACTGCAAACTCATAAACAGCCGCCTTCATATTGACAAAATACAATCCGCCGCCCATCTTCTTTAATCGATTATTCTCTGCAATTAAAGCCTCTGCACCGGCCAGATCGATCAGGTTGATACCGGTGGCAATAAGCAGAATATTGTATATCCCTTCCTTTTCCGATACCTCTGCAATACGGTTCTGAATATGATTGATTGAACCAAAATAGATGGCTCGGTCGATCCTGAGAATTTTCAGCTGGGAGCATTCCGCCAGCGGTTTCTGTTCCATATCAACAAACTTTCTTATGCCGCCCTGTTCGACATTGTCAAGGGAGATTGAATGTATCTCGGGACTTGAGGTTCTGGCGAGAAAAAGAATGAGTGAAAGCAGCACGCCCATATAGATGGCAAACTCCAACTCGAGAAATAGAGTGGCAAAAAAGGTAGTGAGAAGAATAGCGGATTCCGACTTACTAAATGTCAACACCTTCTTGACATGATGAAAATCAATCAAATTGTAGGCAACCAGCAAAATAACCCCGCCCATAGCAGCAATGGGAAGATAGGCTGTCAACGGAGCAATGAGCAGGATAATACACATCAGCGCAAATGCCGCGAAGATAGCGGAAAGCGGGGTTTTGGCACCGGCCTCGAAGTTGATCCCGGAACGGGTAAAAGAGCCGGATCCTGCATAACTGGACAGAAAGCTGCCGCAGATATTTGATAATCCTTGGCCGATGAACTCCTGGTTCGAATCGATGCGCTGATCAGACTTGGTAGCAACGGCTCGACTGATAGACACAGCTTCGATCAGACCCAGCAGGGCAACGGCAAAGGCTTCAGGGGCCAACATTTTAATGGTTTCAGGAGAAAAATCAGGCGATGATAACGGGGGGAGATGAGCGGGTATCTCGCCGACCAATTTGATAGCACCTGGTTCAGCTATTTGAAATTTATTGAATACAACGGCAATCAAACTCCCTACAACCATACCGATAAGGAGATTCGGCGCCTTGGGGAAAAATTTCTTTGAAAAAAATGAGACTGCGAGGGTAGCTCCTCCGATCAGCAAAAGAAGTATATTAAAATCACTGATTCCTTGAAAAAGATCAATCCACGTATGGAGAAAGGATTCTCCTTTTGGAATCGGGATACCGGTAATATGTTTGACCTGACTTGTGGCAATCAAAATGGCGGCTCCGGCAGTAAACCCGATCACCACGGTATGGGAAACAAAGTTGACCAAACTGCCCAGCCGGGCAAGCCCGAAGGAAAGCTGATAGACCCCGGCAAGAAAGGTCAGCGTCAGAGCGAGATTAATAAATTCCGGACTCCCCGCTTCGGCATAACGACTCACAGAGGAGAAAACCACAATGGAAATGGCTGTGGTGGGCCCGGAGATAAGATGCAGCGAGGAACCGAATAATGCGGCGATAATCGGCGTGATCATTGCCGTATACAATCCGTATTCCGGCGGCAGACCGGCAATGGTCGCAAACGCGACGCCTTGGGGCAAGACAATGACCGCACCGGTCAGCCCGGCCATAAAATCATCTTTGATACTCTCCTTGGTTATCAGCTTAAACCATCGGAGAAAAGGGAACAACGACTCTGCCTTCATTCTACCTCCTCTTTCATTACGTTGAGATACATCATATAACTCCCATCCCTCCCCTCCGGGGAGGGACAACAAAACATGAAAGATGGTCAGGCGACTCCAAGGAGTCGCCGGTACTTTCATATAAAATTAATTTATTATTTGAACAACGATAAGCCGGACCGAACGCAGAATATAAGCAGCCGACAGGCGAGTCAGCTTTGGCTGGCTCCTCTCTATTGCGGTACATTCGCTTTGTCAAGGGAAAATCCAATATTTCATCAATCGGATGATTTTTTTCAGTCGGCATCGGCTCTTTTAAACGATGCTATGATAAAAATCGACCTGCGACTCGGCAACTCCGCAAGTTGATACCTGGATAAATCAACATGGATTAATCCGGGACAGGTTTACAGTATTCCATGAATAGAGTATGTTGAGCCGGAAATTTTAATTACGGAACGCAACACTCCATGAACATTCTTGAAATATTCAATATAAATCAAGTTCACCAAACCACCAAA
>MTKS01000277.1 GCA_004028495.1 Candidatus Electrothrix marina | reverse complement strand
TTGTTTTATGAGATTATCGTTGTTGTAGGGGTAATTCATGGATTACCCTTATGTATATACGGAAAAACAACAGGTTTGCCCCTGCGGCACCCTGTATATTATTATCAGAAACTAATATGCCAGTAACAGAACAGGATCAGAGAGTAAAAGAAGCAGAGCGTACCAGAGGTACTGTAGATACTACTGTAGATGCCAGGGGCACCATCGGCCAAGATGATGTCTTTCTCCAGCGCATTCCTGATGCGGTGTATCAGGAGATGGTGGACACCTTTTCCGAGCAATATCATTTTTGCAACGGTTCGGAAAACGGAGGGAAGATGCGGATTGCCAATTATTTTGTCGGCATCAGCGCACGTCTAGCTAACAGCTTTAATCAATTCATTGCAACGATTGAGCAGGAAGCAATGGATGACCGGCTGCCAGCCTTTCAGGTGCCCAACGGTTTTGCCCCGCAAGAGGAAAATCTTCTACCCACGGAACAGGGCGGCGGTTTTTCGATGGGCAGCTTTGATATGGCGGTAACAGATAAGGGGCTGCGTAATATTGAATCCCAGGCTGTTGCCACCTATCCCATCAGTTCCGCTGTGCTCAATCGGGTGCTCTTGCAGCATTTGCCCGGTGCTGATGATGCCTTTCTCTTTGCAGACGGCCCGCAGAAGGGCTGGGATGATTTTCAGCAAGTCTACCGGAAAATACTGGGAGGTGAACAGGGCGAGCGGGTTGTGCTCACGGACAGGAAGGTGCAGGAGCAAAAAACCAATTTTGAATTCTATGCCACGCAGAAAGAGCTTGGCCTCCCTGTTGATATTGTGGATATGGAGGATTTTTTTGAGCAGGACAGCGGACTGTACTATACCGACTCTGCCGGTCAGCCGGTGAGGATAACGCGCCTGTACAGCCGGGTTAATTTGCCCGATGCCCTGTTTCTGGAAAACTACCCGGAAGGGTCTGATTGGCAGTTTCGTTTTGATAAACGATATGAGGGCTTGCAGCTTGTCAATCATCCTATCAAACAATTTTTAGTCTCCAAACGGCTTGCTCCGTATATTAATCATCCCTTTAACCCGACCAGTTATGAACTGGCTGAGGTTGCCTCTGCTTTTCGCCAGGGTATTCTGGCCTATGATGATTATGTCTGGAAGCATAAATGGGGTGCTGCCGGGCATCGTCTCTTTCTTTCGCCGTCAGAGGAGGTATTAGACAAGCTGGCCGATGTGCTGGACGAATATATTGCCCAGAAAAAGGTGGACTATACAACCTTTGTCACCGATGACGGACAGGAAAAGATCGTCGAGTTACGATTTATGACTGCTCGGCATAACGAGCAGGCAATAACCGTGCCTATGGCACGAATAGGGCATGTGCAGCAAGATCAGGCAGGGCGGAAATCGTACAAGATTCATTTCGGTGACAATAATATGGCCGGATACGGCTTCAGTCCGGTCCTGATTTTTAATGAATAACGCCCATCCCAGTCCTCTGGGGCGGGACAAAAAAAGCGAGGGAAGGAAGATGCAGATTTATGCAAATCTGGCAGAGAGCGTGGGCAATACCCCTTTGGTTCGTCTGGGCAGGATTGGGGAAGGCTGTGCAGCAGAGATCGTGGCAAAGCTGGAATCCTCCAACCCGCTGGGCAGTGTAAAAGATCGCATTGCCGTGGCCATGTTGGATGCCGCAGAGGCGGACGGCCTGCTTACCCCGAAGACCACTGTTATTGAGCCGACCTCGGGAAACACCGGGATAGGGCTGGCCTTTGTCTGTGCCGCCCGTGGCTATAGATTGATTCTCACTATGCCGGAGACCATGAGCGTGGAGCGGCGCAAGCTGCTGACCTATCTCGGAGCCGAGCTTGTCCTGACACCCGGATCAGAGGGCATGAAAGGGGCCATTGCTCATGCTGAGTCATTGCTGCAAGAAAATGCACCGAGCTGGATGCCTAATCAGTTTGCCAATCCTGCGAATCCGGCCATGCATCAGCGGACAACCGGCCCGGAGATTTGGAAGCAGACCGACGGCACCGTGGATATCCTCGTTGCCGGGGTAGGGACCGGCGGAACTATCACCGGGACAGGACGTTTTTTAAAAGAGCAGAATCCGCAGATTCAGGTTGTGGCTGTGGAGCCTGCTGATTCACCGGTGTTGTCCGGCGGCAAGCCGGGGCCGCATAAAATTCAGGGGATCGGGGCCGGTTTTATTCCAGAGATCTTGGATCAGCAACTTATTGACGAGGTGGTGCAGGTCAGCAACGAGGAGGCTTTCCAAGCAGCCCGTGGCCTTGCTCGGCAGGAGGGGATTCTTTGCGGGATATCCTCGGGTGCAGCAGCGGCGGCGGCCCTGAAAATCGGGGGCCGAGCGGAGAATCAAGGAAAGCGGGTCGTGGTTATGCTGCCGGATACGGGCGAGCGATATTTGAGCACTGAGCTGATGGAATCCGCCTGAGCAGCCTGATTATTTTTTGAGAGAGGAGAGAGGCGGGAAGGTCTGCGAGTTTCAGCTCTCTTCTTCCTTTGCCTTGATGATCGACACATTCAGAAGATTATTGACCTGCCCCAGCATTTTTGAAGCAGCATCATGGATAGCACCAAGGTGTTTATCCTGATTCTGGTGTACTTCAGGGAAATCTTCATCGATCAGCAGCTCGGACATGGAGATGATGAATCCCAGAGGATTTTTGAGGTCATGGGCTGCCATCCGCAGAAAACGATCTTTAAGATGATCAAGTTCGAGCAGGCGATCATTGGCCTCCACAAGGCGTCTGCCGACCGCAATGCGACTGTGCAGCTCGCCGACGTGGACCGGTTTGCTGAGAAAATCGTGCGCCCCCTGATCAAGGGCATGGATGGCATCCTCTTTATCTGATTTGCAGGTCAGAAGGATCGTATAGGTTAGCTGCGCATTGGGTCTTTCCTGAAGCCGGGAGCAAATTTCAACCCCGTCAAGACCGGGCATCATCCAGTCCAACACCG
>MTKS01000276.1 GCA_004028495.1 Candidatus Electrothrix marina | reverse complement strand
GGACAAATGTACCGTGATCGTACTGAAGTTGATAACTTCACTGTAGCGGAACTGTCTATGGATAATGCGGTGGGACAATTTGCAGGACAACTCGGTTTGGAGGAAAAAGGCGGAATCCGCTGGGTTCCCTCGGCTGAGCAAAAAGACAGAGGCGATATTCATTTCAGCGGGTTCCTTCCTCGGCCGGATTCGGAATTCTCTCTGCTCCTGGCCCTGCTCACTGATAATGACGGGAAGTTCAGCCTTCCTCTCCCGCTTCCGGCAACAGCCTCTTTTGCACAAATCAACGAAGCAGCCCTGAAAAAACTGCAACGGCTTCATCTTCAGGCGGTTGTCTCCCCGCAAACAGTTCTGGAGAAAACCCTTCCTGACCTGACCCTTCCCGAACGGATTGATTTCATTGTCGGTGACAGGCTCCCGGATTTCATGGACGACCTGGATAATTTTCTTTCTCTGTTTACCCGTCGACCGCATCTTGGTCTGCACATTCGGGGCTGCTACGATGATACGGCTGATCGGGAATACCTGCTCCGCATGCTTCAGGAAGAGGAAGACTACCGGGTTGATCTTGAAAATGTCCGCAGGCAGGAGGAAATGGCCCGCCTGATTGCTGAAGAAGAACTTCGTCAGGTGGAACTCGTGAACACGGATATACCTATTGACGAAGACCTCATTCCCGTGCTGGAAGCACGGGAGGATTTGCAGCCCCTGCCCCGTCAGCAGGTTGAACTTCCAGAAGAGGTCCTCCCTGAACTCGCCCGCCAGCGAGCCCTGGTTGTTCAGAAGTATCTTGTTGACACGCTCAAGCTGCCCGCAGAAAAAATCAGCCTTGCAGAACCGGCCCCGGACGGTCCTCGGGTTGACATACTCCTGAAGCCGAATTGGAAGCAACCCCCTAAAACAACTCAAGCATCGATTGACGAGGAAAAAGAATAAAAATTACATTTTTGAGTTTTCCGCTCAATATCATCATATTTACTTGAAAAAAAAATTGTTATCTGTTTTGAAGGAGGGGATCATTTAACCTCATGTACAATTTTTTCGGGGTGCAGAGAATATTTTTTTCTGTGTCCTGTTATTTTCAGGCGATGACAGCCTGACGGACATACAACAAGAGAGTCATTAATCTGTTATGGAACATGTATTTCCATCCCGCGAGCCAAAATCACGACCAACATCACGACCAACCCATGAATGCGGAATATGCGGAATATACGGTCATGAAGACGCGGCCAAACTTACCTATTTCGGGCTCTATGCTCTTCAGCACAGAGGTCAGGAAAGTGCCGGTATTGTTTCCGGAAACGGGCAGAACATGTATCTGCATAAAGATATGGGACTGGTTCCCGAGGTCTTTACCGAGGCAAATTTACAGCGACTGACCGGACATCTGGCTGTGGGCCATGTACGTTACTCCACAACCGGAGAATCCTCCATTATCAATACCCAACCCTTTATGGTTACCCATCAGGGTATCCCTCTTGCTGTGGCCCATAACGGCAACCTCGTTAACTCCCTTGATTTGCGAAATCATTTGGAGAAAAAAGGGTCAATTTTTCAAACTACTATGGACAGCGAGGTCGTTATTCACCTGATGGCCCGAACCATGCATATGGGCCTGACCAAAGCGATTAAGGAGAGTTTTGCCTGCATTCGCGGGGCCTATTCTCTCCTGCTTATGACTCCGGACACCATGATAGCGGTACGTGATCCCAACGGTTTTCGTCCGCTCTGCCTCGGACGTTTGGCCGATGGCGCCTATGTCGTTGCTTCAGAGACCTGCGCCCTGGATCTGATCACTGCGGAATATGTCCGGGACATTGAACCGGGCGAGGTGGTTATTATCAATAAAGACGGCCTGGAATCAATCTTTCCCTGGTCGCCCCGGCGTAAGAGCTATTGCATCTTTGAGCAGGTCTATTTTGCTCGCCCGGACAGCGACATCTTCGGCACCAATGTCTATGCAGTCCGAAAACGAATGGGCGAAATTCTTGCTCGGGAAGCCAAAATTGATGCTGACTTTGTCATGCCTTTTCCCGACTCGGGCAATTACGCAGCCATCGGCTATTCTCAGGCATCAGGTATCCCCTTGGAGATGGGCATGATCCGCAACCATTATGTGGGTCGCACCTTTATTCAACCCTCCCAGGCCATGCGTGACTTCTCCGTCCGGGTTAAACTCAATCCTGTGGGATCGTTACTCAAAGGGAAACGGGTCATTATTGTTGAGGACTCCATTATCCGGGGAACAACAGGGAGAAGCAGGGTAAAGGCCTTGCGGGACGTGGGTGCAAAAGAGATCCATATGCTGGTCTCCTGTCCGCCGACCCGACATGCCTGTTATTACGGCATTGACTTCCCTACCACTACCCAGCTGATCGCCTCGACAAAGAATCTGGAGGAGATTACGGAATATCTGGGCCTGGATTCCCTGACCTACCTGAGCCTTGAAGGTCTGGTCGAGGCTACCGGCCTGCCCAAAGATAATTTCTGTCTGGCCTGCTTTGACGGCAATTATCCGGTTGCGCCGGACCTCTCCTTTACCAAGGACGCTCTGGGCGGCTGCGGTTGCGGTTGATCCTCCGCTCTGACGCATCCAACATATGAGTACAAAAAAAGATCCCGAATCTTCGGGGTCTCCTTCTTATTCGGCAGGGCATTTCTCCTCATATCTGCTGCTGCTCCGTCGGAACCGCAACTACCGACGCTACTGGCTCTCCGGCTGTATCAGTCAGATCGGGGACTGGTTCAACTATATTGCCATCTTTGTCCTGCTCAGCCGGCTGACCGGCTCGGGTCAGGCTGTGAGCTGGTTCCTGATCGCCAAATACCTGCCTCCGGCGGTTCTCGGCCCGGTGGCCGGGGTTATCGCGGATAAATTCAGTCGCAAAAAAATCCTCGTCACCTGCGACCTGATAAAGGCCAGCACATAGACCAGCCAGACATAATCACTGTCCCGGATCAGCAGATAGCC
>MTKS01000275.1 GCA_004028495.1 Candidatus Electrothrix marina | reverse complement strand
CAGCCGCCTTTTTCATCACCTGCCAGAGGTTTTTCACTCCTGATGCTGAATCCGCCGCCGGAACAACCGCAACCGCTGTCTGACTCAAGAAAGTCTACAGTAATGGTACCGCAGGTCTCGGCAAGGCCCTTTTCCACAAGGAAGTTTACCCCGTCCTGCTCAAAGGTCAGATCATTTTCCTTGGCCTCATCAAGGGCCAGCCCGAGGCCGGGCCCTGAACAGCCAGCGGACATCATGAAGATGCGTACCGGGGACTCAATATTTTCCTGATGCAGGTATTCTTTAACGTTCGTGATTGCTGTTTCAGTTACTTCAAGCATGATTCTCTCCTGATAAATTAACGGATCCGGCGATCCGGGAGGAATGAGGGAGCTTCGCCCTTATTCCGAAAAAATACAGAGTCAGGCCGAGAACGTCCACGGGCAGAGCATGACTGAACCGAGTACCCTCGGAGGAACTATAACGAAACAGTCCGCATACAGCTCGGCTGCCCAATCGACGTATTCAAACAGTCGTCGGTCATGAATCAGACGATTTTCCGCTCGTCTGATTTTCAGGAAAACAAAAAAGGATATTCGAGAGAAATCAGAAAGAAGAAAGAACCGCTGATATGTCCTGCCGGCCCAACCTGGGCCGGTTACCGTTTGCACGGCCTCAGAGATATGGAGAAATAATCATCATACGGTGTTTGGAGATGGGTAAGAGGTAAAAGTTGCAGCAAGAGTGCCATAGATCAGGTGTGATTGCAACAGGAATTGCAACAGGAATGCAACATGAAAACGTAGGGGCAGACCTGTGTGTCTGCCCGGCATAAAAGGGCGAACACATAGGTTCGCCCCTACGGTACTCGAAATAATGGGTAGAATTTCTCGACGTTTTTTCGTTATGCGCCGGTATTGACCTCTGTCAATTGATCATTCATGGTCCAGAGATCATAAAGGATACCAAAGCCACACAGCCCGACTGTGAAGAGGTAAAGGATACCGGTCAGCCATTTGCCCATATACATCCGGTGAACCCCAAGGGCACCAAGGAAAACCAACAAAATCCAAGCAATATTATAATTATTGGGCCCCGGAGTAAAGCGCAGGTCAGCCTCGCGATCCATACCCGGAATCAGGAACAGATCAACGATCCAGCCGATGCCGAGCAGACCCAGCGTAAAAAAATAGAGAGTGCCGGAAATCGGTTTGCCGTAGTAGAATCGATGCATCCCCATGAAACCGAAAATCCAGAGGATGTACCCCATTGCCACACTGTGTGTTTCCTGTTTTATCATGACCTGCTCTCCTTGTTGTTATAATCAGATGATTATCGGGCGGAGCGGCGAGGCGTACCACCCTGTCTTGCTGACTAAGGAACTTCTCAATAAATAAAATCCCTTATTCCATTCTCCGCTCACATGGCAACCAAAGGAAGATAAGCGGGCTGCCAGCAAAAATGCCGAATCAGGCGTTGCAAGCGAACCGAATCATTATGATGCTGAAAACTGGAAAAAGCACAGGGCCGACTCACTCCGGCCTCTATTGCCGCCTCACCCACAGCTTGAGCAACTTTGAGACTGACTTGGGCAAGATCTGTCACCGGAGGCAATAATGCCCCGTCCTTCATCGCCACAGGGCTCACGCAGGAGGAGACTGCCCCGGCAGCAGCAGTAAAAAATTCCGGCAACACAGCACGGGACCCAGAAGCCAAGGTGCCGAGCCCGACACCAGGAAAGACAAAAACATTATTGGCCTGGGCCACGGAAAAAGCCCTTCCCTCAAACATGACATCAGGGAAAGGAGAACCTGTTCCGACCAGGGCTCGCCCGTTTGTCCAACTGTAGAGATCCGCCGGCACAGCCTCGGCATGGTCTGTCGGATTGGACAGCGGCATAATCACCGGACGATCAGTGTGCTCCATTACTGAAAGCACAACCTCTTTACTAAAACAACCGGGCTGTCCCGAGGTGCCTATCAGTACCGTAATCCCGGCCTTTTTTACCACATTTTCGAGTTGTCCGTCTTGTTCTTCCCTCAGCCAATCAAGCACAGCCGGGTCCTGAGCAAATTTCTGCTTATAGGGAAGGAGTTCACGATCCGTTGTAATAATCCCTCGCGAATCCAGAGTAAAAATCTGCTGACGGGCCTCTTCTTCCGGCACACCCTCGGCACAGAGGGCTGTCAAAATTTGCTCAGCAATACCGATGCCCCCTGCCCCGGCTCCGTGAATCAAGAATTTTTGTTTTGCCAAGGGTTCTTGTTTAATCCGCATAGCAGTGTAGATGGCTGCCAAGGCCACTGCACCGGTTCCTTGAATATCATCATTAAAGGAAATCAGGTCATGCAAAAAGGTATCACGGATGGCAAAGGCATTCTGTTTGGAAAAATCTTCCCATTGGCAAAGGGCACTGGGAAAAACATTACGAAACGCCCTGGCAAAACGTCGGATAAAATCAATGTACTGATCCCCGGTGATCCGTCTGTGACGCCAGCCCAGATACTCATGATCATTCAGCAATTCTTCATTATCAGTACCTACATCCAGAGAGATCGGCAGGCAGTGCCAAGGCGCAATCCCGGCCCCCTGGGTATAGAGCATCAGCTTGCCCAGACAGATGGCGATTCCGCCCGCGCCCTGATCACCAAGTCCGAGAATACCATGATTGTCCGTCACCACAGCGACCCGAATATCCCGCTGCTGAAAACGACGCAGGACATTTTCCGCCTGATCAATATTGCCGGGATGAAAATGGAGCCCGTTGGCTGAGCGAAACATGGATGAATACTGCTGGCAGGCATAGCCCACAGTGGGGGTATAGATGATGGACATATAGCGGCTGATATCGCTCCTGATCAGGGCATGGGCCAAGGTCACATTGCGGTCGAACAGGGATCGTATATAGACAAAGCGTTCTATATCCGACTCCTTGGCCTCCACCTTGACCCGGCTGTTTTCCACCTGATCTTCCAAACTGCGCACAGCAGGAGGCAGCATCGCAACCAAC
>MTKS01000274.1 GCA_004028495.1 Candidatus Electrothrix marina | reverse complement strand
CAGGGTATCCGTCATAAGCGAGCTGATGTTGCGGGTCCGCTCCGAGGACGGGTGCTCATCCTCATGAAACAGGTTACGGGGAAGATGTGCCGGGTCATTAACCACCAGATTGAGCAGATCCGTGCGGGTGATAACCCCGCAGATAACGCTTTCGCTCTTTTCCCCCTGGGTATTTTCCCGGATATTCTCCCGGATAATCGGAATCAGCCGCTGTCGGTTTTCTATGATCAGTTCCTGGATATCAGCCTGGGTTGCGCTTTCCGGCAGCACCGCAAGATCGGTTGTCATATACTCACTGATCGGCATCTCGCCGAGTTTATGGGCAATGGCCTTGGTGATGTCCCGTCTGGAAATAATTCCCAGCAGTCCTGTGGGGTTCTTTCGATCGGTATTATCACGAACCACAGGCAGGACATTAATATTATAACGGGCCATGAGATCGTTCGCCTGCTTATGGGTGATATCCGGCGTGGCCGTTATTACCGGAGAGGACATCAGCTCTCCGGCCATAGCCCGGGGCTTCACTTGACGATGCAAGAGGTAGAGCAACTCCTCCTCGGCCTCGAACAGTGTTTTATCGCGAATAGTGGCCGAGGCGGCGGCAGCATGACCGCCGCCGCCCATTTCACGGGCTATAATCCCGACATTGACTTCAGGGATCCTGCTGCGACAGATGAGATAGAGCCGTTCGCCCATACAGACCAACGAGAAAACAGCATCCAAATTTTCCATGACCATCATCCGGCGAACCAGCACGGCGAAATCATCGACATACGCCGGTAAAGTAAGCCTGCTCACGGTAACCTGAACAGAGTGTACCGTATAGGTCATGGAGTTTTCCAGGAGCAGGCTGAGCAGAGGAATCTGTTCGGCGGAAAGGTCCCGACTGATAAACTGGTTGACAATATCAAGATCAGCCCCTTGCTCCAGCAGCCAGGCAGCTGCCTGCAAGTCGGCCGGAGTAGTGGTCGCATAGAGAAAAGAGCCTGTATCCTCATGCAGGCCGAGACTCATCAACGTGGCCTCGTCAGGAAACAGCACCATCCCCTGTGCTCGCAGCAGAGCAACAAAGATAGCTGTGGTCGAGCCGATCGGTTCAATATGCTCCACATCGCCCTGCATGTCGCCGGGGGCATCGGGATGATGGTCATAAAGATGGATCTCAATCCCCGGATTGTTCAGACATTCCTCCAAAGGTCCCAAACGATTACCTTGGCGGGTATCGACAACAATAAGGCGGGTTACGGACGCCAGATCAATATGCTTGATCTTTTTGAATCCGTACAGATTGCGAATATCCTGGGAAAGAAAATCCCGTAAGGGTCGTTCTGCGGAACCGGAAAAAACCAGTGTTGCCTTGGGATACAGCTTCTTGGCCGCCACCATAGAGGCAAGCCCGTCAAAATCAGCGTTTGTGTGGGTCGTGATGATTTCCATACCCTTAACCTTACCCTATTCTGATGAGCAGGTAAAATGGTTTTCAGGGATGAGGCTAAAGAACGGTTTCTCTACCCTTTGAGCTGCTCCAAAATCCACCCCGCCGCCGCAGGCAAATCCTCGGCAACCGTTGCAGGCTGCATTTCCTGCTGCGGTCCGATATATTCCAAATCCCCCCGACCGTAACCGGTAAGCACCAGAATGGAGGTCGCCCCGACCCGATCCCCGCATTTCAGGTCGGACCAGCGATCCCCGACCATGAAAGAACGCCCCAGATCAAGCCCCAGATCTGCGGCAGCCTGTTCCAGCAGGCCGGTCTTGGGTTTGCGGCAATTGCAGTCCTTGCGGAACTGTTCTTCCTTAGCCTCCGGGTGATGGGGGCAGATATAAAGTCCGTCGATATGGGCACCCTCTGCGGCCAATTCCCGCTCCATCCTGGCATGCACCTCGTCCAGCAGGGAGGACGGGAAATAGCCCCGAGCCAGACCGGATTGGTTGGTCACCACCACCACAGGAATATGCTGCTCATTCAAAATACGGATTGCCTGGGCAGCACCGGGAAGCAGGATGAATCTGCTGATATGGTTGATATAGCCCATCTGTTCGTTGATGGTGCCGTCGCGGTCCAGGAAGACCGCCGGTTGTTGCGTCATTTTTTCTCTATCGGTTGTCTTATAACGTTCAGGGTGAACACAGGGTATCCGCCCGAAAATTTTGCTTCGGTAAGGGGCACGGCGCGCGTGCCCCTACGGTACCCCTTACTCTTTCTTGGCAGGCAACAAAACAACCTCTGCCGCTTTTTCCGGTTGCAGGTATTTGGCTGCAAGGGCGGAGATTTCTTCCACAGTAATTGCGGCAAGATCACTCTGAATAGTCCTGGGCCATTCCAGCCGTTCAGGATGGCGGGACGACTGCACCAGCACAGATTGCAGCCAGTAGCGGTTGGTACGAACCAAATCACGGATAGAGGTCAGGGTCGGTTCAAGCGCGCGCTTCAGCTCATCCGCAGTAATCTTATCATCGGTAAGCTGCGTCCCGAGCTGTTTCAATTTTCCAGCCACCATCTCGGCCTGAGGCGGATCAACAACAACCACGCTGCGCAATACACCGTACCCCGGATCAACAAGGCTGGGACGATTATAGGCATAGGCGGAATAGGCCGCACCCAATTCCTCCCGAATCAGCTTCCGCATCCGATCATCAAGCACCGAGGCCAGCATATTAAGCCGCCGGGTTCGCGAGATATCCCAGAAATCAGCTGTGGGCCAGGCAACGGTGACCATACCCTTTTCGCTATGGGTTATCACGGGCAGGGACAAAGACTTACCGGAAGGAAAGTCAATCTGCCCGCCTTCGAGTTTCTGAAAATTTTTCCTCGCTTGTCCGCCGAAATAGATCCCGGCCAGCCCCAGAATTTCCTGCTGATCAAAATCACCCACCACAGAAATTTCCAGCCCGCTCTCCTTTAAAACAGGACGCAGCCATTGCTCGATATCAGCGACAGTTATCCTGTTCAGCATCTCCAGCGGCACAGCTCCGTAGCGCAGATTGCCTCCGGCGA
>MTKS01000273.1 GCA_004028495.1 Candidatus Electrothrix marina | reverse complement strand
GCACGGAACGGCAGGCATGGTCATTTACCTATGACACAGCCCTCACCACCCTGAACGAGCATTTTAAAACCACCAGCCTAGCAGGCTTCGGGTGTCAGGATCTGGAAACCGGAACCTGCGCTGCCGGTGCCCTGCTCACCTATATCCAGGAAACCCAAAAGACCGACCTCTCCTTTATCCGCCAACTGAGCCTGCTCACCCGCTCAGGTTTTCTAATTATTGACGAATCCTCCCGACGCAATCTGGAGCTGACCGAGACCATTATCGGCGGCAAGCGTAAGGGCTCGCTGCTCTCGGTGCTTGATTTCACCTCAACGCCTATGGGGGCCCGTCTATTGCGGCAACGCCTGCTCTTTCCCCTCCAGGATCAGGACAAGATCGAACAACGACTCACGGCAGTGGAAATCCTGCTCAATGATTATCTCCTGCGCCGGGATTTGCAGGATCTCCTCTCCGGAATTTATGATATTGAGCGGCTCTGTAGTCGGCTGATCCTGGGGCACGGCAATGCCCGGGATATGGCCGCGCTGAAGCACTCTCTGGGCCAGCTGCCGGAGCTGAAAAAACTGCTCATGAACACACCCGGCGGTCTGCTGCAAGAGATCGGGTTGGAGCTGGACCCACTGTTCGACCTCCACGAGCTGATCTATAAGGCCGTCCGCGATGATGCACCGGTAACCCTGCGCGAGGGACGGCTGATCCAGGAGGGCTTTCACGAAGAGCTGGACGAGTTGATTCATCTCCTCCGAGACGGTAAACAGCTGATCATCAATCTTGAAGCCAAGGAACGGGAGCGCACCGGTATTGCCAAGCTCAAGGTGGGCTTCAACAGGGTGTTCGGTTATTACTTCGAGGTCAGTCGCGCCCAGAAAGGAGAGTTGCCCGAGGACTTTATCCGCAAGCAGACCTTGGCTAATGCGGAGCGTTTTATCACCCCTGAACTCAAGGAACTGGAAGAGAAGATCTCAACAGCCCAGGAAAAGCGACTGACCCTGGAATACTCCCTCTTTCTTGAAATTCGGGAAAAGATTGCGGGCCAGAGCGAACGCCTGCTGGCAGCAGCCCTTTGCATAGCCCGCACAGACTTCCTGGTCAGCCTAGCCCGAGCAGCAGATCGCTACCAGTACACCCGCCCGGTCATCACGGAGAAGCGCACTGTTTCCATTATTGAAGGGCGACATCCGGTTATCGAACGTTCTCTCGATCCAGGTAGCTTTGTGCCTAATGATGTCCATCTGGATCAGGAGACAAACGAACTGCTGATCATCACCGGCCCCAATATGGCTGGTAAATCCACGGTGCTCCGCCAGACCGCCCTGCTTGTCCTCATGGCTCATATCGGCAGCTTTGTGCCGGCAGACCGGGCCGAGATAGGCATTGTGGACCGCATTTTCACTAGGGTCGGGGCAATGGATGACCTGCGCCGGGGCCAGTCCACCTTTATGGTGGAAATGAACGAGACCGCCAATATCCTCAATAATGCCACCGAACACAGCCTGGTAATCCTGGATGAGATCGGACGCGGCACCTCCACCTATGACGGCCTTGCTATTGCCTGGGCCGTGGCCGAGGAGCTGGCTGATAAGAACGGGCGTGGGGTCAAGACCATGTTCGCCACCCATTACCATGAGCTGACTGATCTTGCCACCACCCACGAGCGAATCCAGAATTACTCTATTGCTGTGCGGGAGCAGGACAACCGAATCCATTTTCTCCACAAGCTGGTTCAAGGGGCAGCCAGCCGCAGCTATGGAATTCAAGTGGCTGCCTTGGCTGGGGTGCCGGATCAGGTGGTTGACAGGGCTCAGGAAATCCTGACCAACATTGAGAAAGGAGAGTTTACCGCGACCGGAGAACCGACCATTGCGGTTTCAGCCAAAAGGAAGCCGCAGCCCTGCCAGATGAACCTGTTTCCGCCTAAGGAAGATCCGTTGCGGAATCGGCTGAAGGAGATTGATCCAGATGAGTTGTCGCCGAGACAGGCGCAGGAGTTGATTTATGAGTTGATGGGGGTGATGAGGCGGGGGTGACAAACCAATCTATTCAAAAGGATTGATCAATTCAACCTCGCAGTTTACAAAATCACGTATATTACGGGTTGCCAAAGCCAGATGATTGCTTCGGGCAACAGCGGCTATTTGGCCGTCAGGGATACTCATAGGGCGGCCTTTTTCTTTGCATACGCCCATGATTTCCGCATAAGCACGGGCTGCTGATTCATCAAACCCGATGATACGTCCAGAAAATCTCCGAGCAACAAGTTTTTCAAAACCTGCCTCAAGCTGTTCTCGACGTTGACCGACCGGCAGAATACGCAGGCCGTAACAGATCTCCGCAATAGTGATACTGGAGACGAGCAGGTCCGTATTGTTCCTGTTGTCCAGCCAGCTCAACACCCTTTCCGACGGTATCCGACGCATTACCTCGGATACTATATTGGTATCCAGCAGAATCACTGATCAAACTCCAAAGGTTGATGAGGAGGATGTCGCGGTAATTCCAAGTCTACCCCGCCATCGGCGCCGAAAAGTTCCGAGGCCAGCTCGCTGAAACTCGGTTCTTCGGTCACTGTCTTTTTAAAACCGGAGTCCACATTGTCGTCCCGTAAAAATAATGCATTCAGCAGATCAAGAATGCGTCCGGTCAGACGTGCATTTTTCAAGGTATATTCAATGTGAATCTGCTGGGGTATGCGGATAGTAATATCGCCCATGCCAAGCCTCCTTGTCTTATTTATTTAACAACTCTCACAGACAATCCTTCCAGGAATTGGAGATTCTGTCAATATGTGTTCGACCCTCAAAAAGATTTGATCGGGCCAAAATATTGCTCGACGATCTGCAAAAAACATCATTGTTCGAAAATCCTTTGTCGCAGAAGCGAAAAACATGCATATCCTCTCTGTTTTTCTCGAAAAATATTTCTTTTACTTCTTGACAGGCATCAGAAAACAGGTTAACCAAAGTTTTGAAATCCTACAACTATCTTTTCTCCAGGATAAAAATCCGT
>MTKS01000272.1 GCA_004028495.1 Candidatus Electrothrix marina | reverse complement strand
TGTTTCCAGACTGCTGCCGGAAGAGGATATGCCTTTCTTTGCGGACGGAACCACTGTTGATGTGGTACTTAATCCTCTGGGTGTTCCCTCCCGTATGAACGTCGGTCAGGTGCTTGAGTGTCATCTGGGCTTTGCCGCAAAACGCCTGGGAGAGCAGGTACAGAAACTGGCTGTCGCTTACGAGGTTGAGCAGGTCAAGGATCGCCTGCGGACAATTTATTCCGAGGAGGAGTATACCGCAATAACCGACGGCCTCTCGGATGATGAGCTGATTGATAAGATACGAAAGTACGGCCACGGCATTCACATGGCCACACCGGTTTTTGACGGTGCCACCGAAGAGGAAATTCGTAATATGCTCATAGAAGCCGGAGTGGATGAGGTTGGGCAGTCCACCCTGTATGATGGTCTTACCGGAGATAAGTTTGATAATAAGGTGACTGTCGGTGTAATGTATATGCTCAAACTGCACCATCTGGTGGATAATAAGATTCATGCTCGCTCCACAGGACCGTACTCTTTGGTCACGCAGCAGCCTTTGGGCGGAAAGGCCCAGTTCGGCGGACAGCGACTCGGAGAGATGGAGGTCTGGGCTATGGAGTCATACGGCGCCGCCTATACCTTGAAGGAATTCCTTACCGTCAAATCCGATGATGTTGAAGGAAGAACCTCAATGTATGAAAAGATTGTCAAGGGCAATAATTTCCTTGATGCCGGGTTGCCTGAGTCCTTTCATGTTCTGGTGAAGGAATTGAAAGGGCTTTGTCTGGATGTTGAGCTGTTATCGACGGATGATAACTAACAGCTCGTACAGACAACAACGCAGCAACCGAGCATTTATAGATTATGATTTTGAAAGCGGCAGGCATGCTGCCGCGGCATTAACAGGGGAGGGTAATCTTCGTGGAAGAACTGTTCAGCTTTTTTAACAAGCCGAAAGGGCCGCTTGTTTTTGACAAGGTTAAAATTTCCCTTGCATCACCGACAAAGATACTTGAATGGTCCCACGGTGAAGTAAAAAAACCCGAGACCATTAACTACCGTACCTTCAAGCCGGAGCGGGACGGATTATTCTGCGCAAAGATATTCGGACCTGTTAAGGACTACGAGTGTAATTGCGGGAAGTACAAACGCATGAAGCACAGAGGTGTGGTCTGTGAAAAATGCGGCGTTGAGGTTATTCAGTCAAAGGTTCGGCGAGAGCGCCTCGGCCATATTAAATTAGCCGCTCCTGTTGCCCATATCTGGTTTCTCAAGTCATTGCCCACGAAGATTGGGTCAATACTGGATATGACGCTCAAGGAGATGGAGCGGATACTGTATTTCGAGTCCTATGCGGTTGTTCACTCCGAGGCGGAAAGCATCCCGGTAGGAACGTTGCTCAATGAGGAACAGTATCAGGAGGCAATGGAGCAATTTCCCGGGGAATTTGAAGTCGGTATCGGTGCTGAAGCCATTCGCGACATGCTGAAGGACTTGGATTTGGTTGAACTGTCCACCCAGTTGCGCAGGGAGATGAAGGAAACCGGATCTGTTACCAAGCGTACCAAACTCGGTAAGCGCTTGAATGTTACTGAAGCCTTTCGTGATTCCGGTAATCGTCCTGAATGGATGATCCTGGAGGTTGTTCCAGTTCTGCCCCCGGACCTGCGTCCTCTGGTGCCGCTGGAAGGCGGTCGTTTTGCAACCTCTGATTTGAACGATTTGTATCGTCGGGTCATTAACCGCAATAACCGCCTGAAGCGTCTGCTGGAGCTGGATGCACCGGATATCATTATCCGGAACGAGAAACGGATGCTGCAGGAGGCTGTTGACGTTCTGTTTGATAATGGACGGCGGGGCCGTACCATTACCGGACCGAATAAACGTCCGCTCAAGTCACTGTCCGACATGCTTAAAGGGAAGCAGGGGCGTTTTCGCCAGAACCTGTTGGGTAAGCGTGTTGACTACTCGGGTCGTTCCGTTATCGTTGTCGGGCCTCATCTGCGTCTGCATCAGTGCGGTCTGCCCAAGAAAATGGCTCAGGAGTTGTTCAAGCCCTTTATTTATAATAAGCTTGAGACCTTAGGCTATGTGACAACCATCAAGAGTGCCCGCAAGATGGTGGAAAAGGGCGCGAAAGAGGTTTGGGATGTCCTTGATGACATCGTTCGCGAATACCCTGTTATCCTGAACCGCGCACCGACTCTGCATAGACTCGGTATGCAGGCCTTTGAGGTTGTTCTCATAGAAGGCAAGGCTATTCAGCTTCATCCTTTGGTCTGTTCCGCTTTTAACGCCGACTTTGACGGCGATCAGATGGCGGTGCATCTCCCCCTGTCGGTTGAGGCTCAGGTTGAGGCCAGGGTTCTGATGATGTCCACCAATAATATCCTGTCTCCGGCCAGCGGCAGCCCGGTCATTATACCAAGTCAGGATATTGTCCTCGGTCTGTATTATATGACCAGAGAGCGTTTCGGCGTTGCCGGTGAAGGGATGATTTTCAGCTGTCCCGCTGAAGCTCGGATGGCCTATGACCATGGTGCGGCGCATCTTCAGGCAAGAGTGCAGGTTCGGCTGAACGGTGAGTTGGTTAAAACAACGGTCGGAAGAATTATCGTCGGTGAGCTTCTGCCGGAAAGTATTCCGTTTGCCGTGGTCAATAAAGAGCTTTCCAAGAAAGAGCTGGGTTTTCTGGTGGATTATACCTACCGTCATGCCGGAACCAAAGATACTGTTATTCTTGCCGACCGTCTGAAAGATTTGGGCTATGAGCAGGCCACACAGGCCGGGATCTCCATCTGCATCAATGATATGAAGATTCCGGTCAATAAGGAAGAATTCGTTGAAGAGTCCGAGCGCAAGGCTGCCGAGGTTGATGAACAGTATTCGGACGGTCTGATCACTGATGGCGAGAAGTATAATAAGATCGTTGATATCTGGTCGAAAGCCACAGATAAGATCACCCAGGAAATGATGGAAGAGATGTCTGTGGACTATGTCCCGGACGGAAAAGGTCAGGTTCAGGAGATCAAGAGCTTCAACTCGGTC
>MTKS01000271.1 GCA_004028495.1 Candidatus Electrothrix marina | reverse complement strand
AAAAATGCATTTAAAATGGCAAAAAACACAGAACAACGTTTTATCAACAAGAAGAAATATTCTTTTTTCATGCCGAGCGCAGCAGTTATTGCTGTACCGTTGTATTATGCGCTGACAAAGCAACATTCTTCAAGATACTCTCCAGAGAGACATCTTTAAAAAGCTGCTCTCCTTTGGGCAGAATCAGAGCCCTGGTCAACACCTCATCGACATGATCAACAAAGGTGATATCAAGACTGTCTCTGATTCTCGCAGGGACCTCTTCCAGATCCCTTTTATTTTCAGCAGGAAGGAGAATATGAGTAATATTTCCTCGTTTGGCGGCCAGCAATTTTTCCGTGAGCCCGCCGATAGGCAGAACTCTGCCGCGCAGGGTAATTTCACCTGTCATGGCCAGATGCCGATTAACAGGGTATTTCAGCAGCGCAGAAATAATGGAGGTGGCCATAGTAATTCCGGCGGAAGGTCCGTCCTTAGGGATCGCCCCTTCCGGAACATGAACATGGATATCCAATTGCTGATAAAAATCCGCATCCAGCCCTAGACGCATGGAACGGGAACGGACATAGGACAGAGCGGCCTGGGCCGACTCCTGCATGACATCCCCCAGCTTTCCGGTCACTGTCATTTTACCGGTTCCCGGCATCAACACCGACTCAATCTGTAACAATTCGCCGCCGACTTCTGTCCAGGCTAGGCCAGTCACTAAACCAATAGCGTCGTGCTCTTCCGCCAACCCGAACCGGTACTTGGGTACCCCAAGATATTCACCCACAGACTGGTCCGAGAGCTGATATTTTCGAGTCGGCTCCTTTTTTTTCAAACGATCACGGGCGATCTTGCGACAGACAGCAGCAAGGGTTCGTTCCAGATTACGGACCCCGGCTTCGCGCGTGTAGCGTCGGACGATCTCCAGCACGGCTTCCTTGGTAAATTGAATATCATCCTCTTGAAAGCCGTTCAGCCCTAACTGCTTAGGAGCAAGAAATCGTTCAGCAATCTCCAACTTATCCTCTTCAGTGTAGCCGTTCAGGCGGATGATCTCCATTCGGTCCTGTAAGGGCAGCGGAATACCGTGCAGGTTATTGGCCGTCGCAATAAAAAACACCTCGGATAAATCATAATCAAGATCAAGATAATGATCATTAAAGGCGTAATTCTGCTCCGGGTCCAGCACCTCCAGCAGAGCTGATGAGGGGTCGCCGCGAAAATCAACGCTCATCTTGTCCACTTCATCAAGGCAGAACACCGGATTGATCACCTCTGCCTTTTGCATGGAATGAATGATTTTTCCGGGCATGGCCCCGATATAGGTTCGCCGATGCCCTCGGATTTCCGCTTCATCCCGCACCCCGCCTAGGGACAGACGAACAAACTTCCGGTTCATGGCCCTGGCAATGGATTTACAGACCGAGGTTTTTCCCACACCTGGAGGGCCGACCAGACACAGGATAGGCCCTTTGAGTTTCTCCACCTGCGTCTGAACAGCAAGATATTCCAAAATACGTTCTTTCGGCTTTTTCAGTCCGTAATGATCCTGGTTCAGGATATCCTCAGCCTCTTCAATGTCAATGGACACCTCTTCTTTCTCCAGCCACGGCAGGCTGATAATCGTCTCAAGATAATTACGCACCACGGTGGTTTCCGCAGACATCGGCGGCATGGCCCGAAGCTTGCCCAACTCCCTGTCCGCTTTTGCCCGCACCGATTCAGGAAGCTCCTTGTTCTTCAAAGACTCCTGCAGCTCGTCAAGATCATCTCCGGCCTGCCCCATCTCAGTCTGAATCTCTTTGACCTTCTCGTTGAGATAATAGTGGCGCTGGCTCTCGTTCATCTTTTTCTTGACCCGGATATCAATGCTTTTTTCAAGCTCATGCTGCTCCAACTTCCGGTACAGAATCTCCAACACCCGGCGAATACGATTCGGCAGATGAAGAATTTCGAGAATCTCCTGTTTTTCCTCCGTCCCAAGGCGCAGATGCGAACAGATCAGATCAACCCGCAAGGCCGGATTTTCCAAGGCGGCAACCGCTTTAAGCACCTCCACCGGAATATTTTTTTCAATCTTGGCGTAACGCTCAAAGACCTGTTTCAGTTCACGACTGTAGACGGGCAGCTCAACACTCTCGGTATGCTGATCCCCGGCCTCCCTGATATCAGCGTGAAAAAACTCCCCGCCTTCACTGTATGTCTTTACTATTGCTCTGCGTTTGCCCTCAATCAGGGCCTTGATGGTGCCGTCGGGCAGGCGCAACAGCTGCATGACGGAAGCAAGCACACCGCACTCGTATAAATGCTCCGGGCCGGGCTCTTCAACGTCGGCATCTTTTTGGGTGACCAAAAAAATCAACAAGCGTTCCTTCATGGCATATTCCAGGGCACGGGCGGATTTTTTTCGGCCCACAACCAGGGGCGCGACCATGCCGGGAAAAATCACCACGTCCCTCAGAGGCATGACAGGATATTGTGTTACGTCGGAATCAAACATAATTAAGACAACCAAGGAAGGGCAGGAGAGAAAAGAGGTGCAAAAAAAAAATGCAAAAGGGAGAAGCGGCCTTCTCCCCCGTTATCTTCGCACCCGGTTACAGGTCGATGAGGCAGTTTTCTTCATTAAGCTGTTTTCTTCTCTTCCGCATCATAGAGAATAACAGGATACTCGCCGTCAGCGATGACCTGTTCGTTAATCACACATTCAACAGCATGTTCATCCGAAGGAAGTTCGTACATCACATCAAGCATGGCAGTTTCCATGACCGAACGCAGGCCGCGTGCTCCCGAATTCCGGGACATCGCCTTGCGGGCCGCCTCGTTCAGCGCACCTTCAGTAAACCTAAGCGTGACCCCCTCCAGCTCAAACAGCTTCATGTACTGCTTAGTCAGGGCATTTTTCGGTTCCTTCAGGATGCGAACCAGATCTTCCTCCTCCAGTTCCTTCATCGGGGCGATAACCGGCAGGCGTCCCAGCAGCTCGGGAATCAAACCGAACTTGAGCAGATCTTCCGGCTGCACATCGGTCAGCAATTCGCCCACG
>MTKS01000270.1 GCA_004028495.1 Candidatus Electrothrix marina | reverse complement strand
TTCGGCAATAAATAGGTAGGCGATCAGATCAAAAAACGAAACTCGCCTTTACCCAACAGGTCGTGAAGATGGAGAATCCCCACCACCTCATTGTCCTTGCCAACCACTGCCAGAACTGTAATTTCCTTGCTTTGCATGAGGCTGAGGGCATCAGCGGCCATAAGCTCTCCGGAAATGGTAATCGGATGCGGGGTCATTATCTCGGTTAGCTGCTTCCTGCTCTCGTCAGCTTCACCAAACCCACCGGATTTTCCGCTCAGGCATTTTTCCTCAAGCAGATGACGCCTGAGATCACCGTCAGTGATAATTCCGCAGAGTTTATTGGATCCCTCGACCACCAGCACCGCCCCTATATTCTTCCTGTTCAGCTCGGCCACAGCCTGTTCCAATGCCTCTGCTTTTCTGATCTGAGGAACCTTATCACCGGTCAGCATGACCTCCCGCACAGCGACTTTTAATCGCTCTCCCAAGCTCCCGCCGGGATGATTTCTGCGAAAATCTTCTTCCCGGAACCGTTTGCGCCGGAGGAGAGCCACAGCCAAGGCATCGCCAAGGGCAAGGGTGGCAGTCGTTGAGGTGGTCGGAGCAAGACCGAGCGGGCAGGCTTCCCGAGGCACAGCAACATTCAGGGTGACCGCAGCAGCATGAGCAAGGGTGGAATGACTGTTCCCGGTCATGGCGATGATCTGCACCGCACGATTCTTCAAGCTTTCAAGCAATAAATTCAGCTCGGATGTTTCACCGGAGTACGAGATCGCCAACACGATATCTGTGGAACTGACCATGCCCAGATCCCCGTGCATGGCCTCCACCGGATGAAGAAAAAATGACGGAGTGCCGGTTGAGTTGAGTGTGGCGGAGATCTTCTGACCCACTAGTCCGGATTTGCCGATCCCGCTGATCACCAGCCGACTTGGGCAAGCCATGATTAAATTCACAGCCTGAACAAACTCCTCGCCCAATGCATCCCGGACAGCAGTAATCCCCTCGGCCTCCAGTGTCAGCACTTCCTGTGCCTGTTCCAGGGTCATTCTGCTATACCTCCGAGATCAACCACAATTCGACCTGTTGTTTTGCCGGCAAGCATGGCCTCAATATATTGATCCAGCTGTTCAAGAGAAATACGGGTGGTCAGTCCGTCCAGCATGCTCAGACGCCAACCGTCGGCAAGGTCCTGCCAGATCTCTTCTCGGCGCACCATAGGACAGCTGGCGGAATCAATCCCGATCAAACAGACTCCTCGCAGAATAAAAGGATAAACTGTCAGCGGGAGATCACCCGAGGCGGCATTACCGCAACAGGCCACAGCACCTCCATATCGAGTTGCTTTCACAGCACCGGCCAAGAGCTCGCCACCGACCGTATCAACCACACCGGCCCACCGTTCTCTCAATAGAGCTGCACCGGCACGACCGGTAGCCTGTTTTCTCGTAAGAACTTTCACAGCACCCAATTCCTTTAAAAAGGCATGTTCACTTTCCTTGCCGGTTACCGCTGCAACCTGAAAACCAAGCTTGCTCAGCAGAGCAATAGCTGTGGAACCGACACCACCGGTGGCACCGGTCACCAACACAGGCCCCTGATCCGGACGCACACCCAAGGAAATCAAACGTTCTACGCATTGGGCTGCGGTAAAACCGGCTGTGCCAATCTGCATGGCCTCGTAGAGCGATAAACCGGCAGGCTTGGCTAACACCCAGTCACCGGGAACAGAAATATATTCTGCAAATCCGCCCGGGGTATTCATACCGAGATCATACCCCATACAAATGACCTCATCCCCTTCACTAAACTGACCCGTTGCCGAGGCAGCCACCACCCCTGCGGCATCAATACCCGGCGTATGCGGATAGGCCTTTGTTACCCCGTGATTGCCGTTGGCAGACAGGGCATCCTTATAATTCAGGGATGAAAAACAAACTCGAATCAGGATATCACCGGGCGGAAGCTCAGCAATCGTACGCTCCTCCAGTGTGCGACGAAATTGCTGTTCTTCATTTTCACGAACGACCAAGGCCTTAAATCTTTTCTGTTCCATAAATTTGTTCCTTATATCTTCCGCCTCTTCTTCTCTCAAAACACCGGCCTGACGGGATTCAAGTCACCGGCTGTTACCCGATGCTCAATCCCTTGGCAATCAAGTATAATATATTGTCCGTCCTCGGCAAGGCCTATCCCTGTTGCCGAGATTTCATTGTCATGCCGAACATAGTGCAACTGCCTGCCTCGGAGATAATCAAATGCACGCCACTCGGCGAGCAACTGCTCCCTATCTTCACCCAGTCGCTCACTGGCCCTGTGCAACGCCTTGACAAGCAAAGGAAGCAAGGTGTCCACCTGCGGATAAGAAGTAGGCTCTGTAGAATCGACAGAACAAGCAGCCAGGGAAATGCTTTTTCGACGCAGTTCAGATGAAAACTGTTCCGGCGTTGTGGTCACATTGAGCCCAACCCCGATAACAACAAAGTTCGCCCGTCCTCTCCGAATGGGTCCTGATTCTGTGAGGATCCCGGCAAGCTTTCGCTCGTAGAGATAGAGATCATTGGGCCACTTCATCATGACAGGCACGGCAGCGATTTCCCGGATACTCGCACAGAGGCATGTCCCGGCAGCCAGAGTGATGAGCGGCAGAACGCTGACATCAAGCTCCGGGCGAAGAATCAGAGAAAAATAAAGACCTCCAGCAGGAGACTCGAATTCTCGTCCGCCTCGTCCTCTCCCGGCAGCCTGCCTATCCGCATGGATGACAGTGCCATGCTCCGCACCCTGTTCCGCCATGTTGACGGCAAGAGTATTAGTGGAATTAATGGTCGGAAAATAATGATAAAGATGTTCCAGCATAACCGGCTTTTCCGTTTCCTTTCTGCGTCATTCTCAACTTTGACGGGTAAAATCCATCCTGTCATAGTACTTGATTTCAATGGATTGCGTAACCCCAAAAAACAGACAAAGCAAGCCGACAATTCTTCTCGTCTCATCCTGAACCTCTGCCGCCTTTTCCTCTTGACTTTTTAGGGAAGAAAGATAAAAAGAAGGTTACTCTGCCATGAGCT
>MTKS01000269.1 GCA_004028495.1 Candidatus Electrothrix marina | reverse complement strand
TCTTAATACCCTCTTCATAGGGTAGGTGTTCCGACCCCGGCCTTGCTTCAAACGATAATAGATTCAGCAGATTAAGCAAGTAAAAAAATGACATGGAATTGAGTTTTGAAAGTTGTGAAATTTGAACCGACATTATAAACGATAATACAATGAAATATGCGACATCGTGACTCTTTTGTCATGATCAGTATTAAAAGTTGAATTCATGGTCGTTTTTAAAAACTTTTCACATGAAAAATCAAAACGATGAATACATTTTTTTAATCATGACAAATAATGACAACGAGAAAAAATAACCTGAAAAAATTCCATGTCCGAACGTTTTTCCCCGTCCTCTCAGCATGCACAAACAGCCTGCTCTATCATCTCCGCCAACCATTGATCAACGGATTTCCCCACGAGCAACAACATGAAGACAAATACATAGTAACATATTACAATATGAAGGGAAACGAAAAATATCAATCATCAGGCAGCAATTCCCTTAATAAGCAGCATTTTCCCCCGGTGCCCCGTATTCCAAGCACAAAAGTTTTGCAACAACAGAGAGAATAGCCTATACTCTACAACAAGATATCAAGACCCCGTAAGTCTGCACCACAACATAACCTTTTCCTTCATCCACGCCATGAAACCCGTTATTCCGATGATTATATTTTTCGCAGGTTGGGGAATGCTGTCTGAGGCCTTTGCAGGACAAGGAGGACAAAGTACAGAACAGGCGATCCTGGCCGGAGGCTGTTTCTGGTGCCTGGAAGCCGATCTCCAGAAGGTCAAAGGTGTGCAGGAGGTTGTATCTGGCTACACCGGCGGAACCGGCACCAATCCGACCTATGATGATTATATCCAAAAAGGGCATATAGAGGTTGTTCAGGTCACCTATGACCCCTCCGTGCTCCCGTATGCTGATCTTTTGAATATATTCTGGCAAAAGGTTGATCCTGTTGATCCAGACGGTCAATTCTGTGATCGGGGCCAGGCCTATTCCACAGCGATTTTCTATACCACGGAAACCCAGAAGAAAGCAGCTGAAGCCTCAAAAGCGGCCCTGGAACAATCCGGGTTGCTTGATCAGCCCGTTGCCACGAAGATACGACAGAGCAGCATCTTTTATCCGGCTGAAGAGTATCATCAGAACTACGCGGAAAAGAATCCTATCCGATACAAGTTTTACCGCTTTAAATGCGGTCGGGATCAGCGACTTGAGGCGTTATGGGAGGGGAAAACTTTACCCGTAGCTGCCCCGGAAGCTCCGACAGGCGGAAAGATGTCGGCCTCAACGACCCCTAAGAAACTGAGCCCAAAACCGAGCCGGGAAGAGCTGAAGAAGCACTTGACTCCGCTCCAGTACAAGGTCACCCAGGAAGACGGGACAGAACCGGCATTTCATAATACCTACTGGGATAATACCCGACCGGGAATCTATGTGGACATCGTCTCCGGTGAACCCCTGTTCAGTTCGCTTGATAAATTTAAGTCCGGTACGGGCTGGCCGAGCTTTACCAAGCCCCTTGAAGCCGAGAATATTATTGAGCACGAGGATAGGAGCTGGCTTTCCGTCCGCACCGAGGTGCGAAGTAAACATGCTGACTCTCATCTTGGCCATGTCTTTACTGACGGACCAGAACCCACAGGGCTGCGCTATTGCATGAACTCTGCTGCGCTGCGCTTTATTCCGGCAGAAGATCTGGAAAAAGAGGGTTATGGTGCCTACACCAAGCTCTTTCCTGCAATCAAACGCTGATTCCAGCCTCTTAACACTCCACTCTCTCATTCACCAAACCATCTTGCAATGCCGCGCGTTTCCGTTGTTATCCCCTGCTATAATCAGGGAGCCTTTGTTGATGAAGCCGTCAATTCCGTTCTTGACCAGACCTGGCAGGACTTTGAAATCATCGTTGTCAACGATGGTTCCACTGATCCCTTCACTGTCAATCATCTTCAGCAGCTGAATTTCCCCAAGACCCGGGTTCTGCACACAGGGAATCAGGGGCTGGCATCAGCCAGAAATAACGGCATCAGAGAGGCGCAAGGCGAGTACATCCTGCCCTTGGATGCGGATGACCGCATCAGCCCGACCTATCTGGAGCAGGCTGTCCGAGTGCTGGATGCGGACCCGGAAGTAGGTATTGTTTACTGTAAGGCCCAGCTGTTCGGCGATGTGGCAACTGAGTGGCTGCTGCCGGAGTTTTCTCTGCAACGGATTCTGCTGGATAATATTATCTTCTGCACGGCCTTTTTCAGGAAGAACGACTGGGAAGCAGTGGGTGGTTTTGATCCGGCTATGGTCTACGGCTGGGAGGATTACGATTTTTGGCTTTCTTTGCTGGAAATGAATCGGGAGGTCTTTCAGATAAAAGAGATCCTTTTTTATTACCGAGTTGCTGCCGATTCAATGGTCAGGGCCCGGCCAAGGCAGCATAAGGTGGAGACCTTTGCCCGAATTTTTCGAAAACATCAAGACCTCTATGCCCAAAATATAGAGGTTTGGGTGGATAAACTGCTGGATGTTGGCGAACCTTATCACCAGGCAGTTCTGTTACCCGAGGGCGGCAAAGCAGAAGACCATCCCGATTGGGTACGAAAGGTTGATCCCGGTGTCCGCCGTTTGCAATTCGACCTTGCTTCGCAGGTGCAGAAACCAGCCTTTGTCTTTCGACCTGCTGACCGCCAGGTGATCCTTCGGGTCAATGCTGTTTCTCTGGCAGAGCCAACCGGTACAGAGGTTCCCTTTACCCATACAGCTGATTTCTCCCGAGAGGGTATCCTCTTTTTTTGCACTTCAGACCCCTTATTGCAGCTGACCCTTCCTGAACAGAGCAGGACTGGAGGTTCACAGCATCTTATTATAGAAGTTGAGTACTTGGCCTTTGGCCAGGACTGTATCCCTCTGCTCGGAAACCTGCTGAAGGAGCAGATGACCATGCCTGATGAATCTTTTGTTTCTGTCGCTGCCCCGTCTCAGCCAGCCTCTTGGTCATTCAAGCTGAAGTGGTTTTTGAAAGCGCTCTCGTATCGTCTGTCCCCGGCCCGTCGTCGTAATTACCGTATGCTGAAGCA
>MTKS01000268.1 GCA_004028495.1 Candidatus Electrothrix marina | reverse complement strand
CAAAAAGTCCCAAGTACCCCTTTTTCGTGCCGTAACCCATTGAGTTATCGTCGCCAGAAACGCAAATTCTGACTTTTTACCAGGCTATCAATTCTTCCTCTTATCAAGATATACAGCAGCTAACATGGAAAACAGAGTCGTAATCCCACCTGAATAAGACTTAACCATGCTAAATAAAAAAAGTAAACAGGAACCCATGAGTTTCGGTGAAAAGTACTCATCCCGGTATCACAGCCCAAAATCAAACCACACATTGATGCGAGTTATAGGTCGAGATTACAAGTTCAAATCCCGACCATTCCCGATATAACCAGCTGAAAAGAAGAAGTATTCCGGTAACTCATTACAAAACACCAAGTTTTCCTATGGCGATCCATCGCGTAACCTGCTAGAGTTGCATTGTAACTGATCACGGGCTGACAATCAGGCAGCCTGTATCATTGCCACCCTGCAAAGAGTTACAAAAAAAATGAGCGAAGGGTGAAGAGAAAAACTCTATCATAACGAATTATTATGGCCTTAAAAAAAAACATCCTGTTCTTCTGTACTCTCTTTTCCCTCCTCCCTTATACAGTCTGTCAGTCACAGGGACCAGAAGGGCTTTCCCCTCATAATCTTCTCGACGGACACAGTGTTGAGAGCGTTACTCTGGTTCCATTTGAGGAGGCTGTGACAGAGAAGTTACAGCTGGCCAAGAAAAAAGCCCTGAGCCTTATTGACGGACAATTCCATAAGAAAGGAAAAAAACTGCTCGTTCCCGAAAAATACAAGACCATCCAATCAGCCATTAATGCTGCGACATCAGGCGATTCCGTGGTTGTTAAGGAAGGCATCTATTACGAACAGCTGGTCATGAAAGACGGCGTGAAGCTTGTTTCAGATTCCTCCAATAAGGGCGATGAACTCGTTCCCGTGGATCAGGCGATTGTGCAACTGCCCCGCAGGCCCTGCGGACTATTATTGACGGCTCAAAGTCTTCCCCATCCCATCACGGCATGTTTGACTTCACAGAGGGACTCGGCTCCACAACCATTATTGATGGGTTCACCATCCAGAATTTACCCAGACAGAACCATCACGAACCCGGTCATGCCCATGCTATCAACATGAGAGGGGCAAGTGCCGTGGTGATGAACTGCGTTATCCGCAATAATGGTTCCACCGGAATTGGCAGCCATGTTTTTTTCAAGGATCAAAAACAGCCTATGGCCACCCGAGATTTTCGCTGGCAGAACATCCAAACACGGTCTTCAGCGGTGATCTATAATAATATTATCCGTGATAACTTTGGATTAGGGATCGGGTGTAATCATTTTTCAACACCCTGGATACTGGGAAATGAAATTTTTGGCAACGATGATTCGGAACTCACCGGAATACCCACACCGGGCATTGGCGTGAAACACGGCGCAGCACCTACCATTCTGGGCAATCTCGTGCATAATAACCCCGGTGGAGGTATCCTGACCGGGAAAGGAGAGCCCCAAGGGAAACATCAGATAGACAAGCCAACTGCTCCTTTGATTACGCAAAATATAGTCTATAGCAATGCAGAGGAAAAACCAGGTATAGGGAATGATGATGCTGGCTCAAAGGAATTTCCCGTCAGAATTATTGAAAATATTGTGACAAAGGAGCGCGCGGTGGGGATTGGCTTAATGAACGGGGGAGTGAGTATCTTGGAAGGAAATATCGTTACAGATACTGGATCTGTGGGGATCGCCGTTAATGGCAGCACTGTCCTTACACTGAATCGTAACAAGGTAACAAAAACAGGCGCACCAGGTATTGTTATTGTCTCTGGTTCAGAGGTTCATGAGATGCAACAAAATATCGTGACGAACACTCGTGGGCCAAAAATTAGAATTAAAGAGAGCATGGTTGATGAAAAATGAGCTGTTCATGAATCACCCCAGCCAACGCCTTCGGCGTTTTTCCCTCCGTATCCAGCGCCAAGTCTGAACCGGCCCGATAGAGCGGTTCTCGTTCCGCCAGCACAGCGGATATCTCCTTGGCCGGATCCTGCACATCCTCCTGCCTGTCTCTGCCTCCTGTTAATGCAGGCCGTTGCGCGGCAGTCTTCTGGTCCCGCGCAAGCCGAGACAGGGTGGTGGCGAGATCCGTGCGCAGCCAGACCACAAAAGATCCTTGATGCAGCTCCTGCCATTCATTCTGATGAAGAATAGCCCCGCCGCCGGTGGCGATAATCGTTTCCTGCCAGCAAGGAAGTTCAGCCAATAAGGTCTGCTCCTGCTCGCGAAAATACGGCCAGCCATGCTGCCTAACCGCTTCAGTAACGGAACAGCCCATACGCTGGCAGAGCTCCTGATCCGTATCCAAAAAACGGAACCCGATTAAGCGGGCAAGAGCCTTGCCCACGGCTGTTTTACCGGTAGCTCGAAATCCTGTCAGGACAATGCGGTCGGGAAGCCCCTGCTGTTTATCCGCTCCGTTCTTCATCGTCTGCGTTTCTCTATCTGCTGCCATACCTTGCACGTTGTTCACAAACTCCTTATGCTGTTGGATTGATCCAGCTCGGGCAGAGGGAAAGAGCTGGTCCGGTATTTTTCCCTTTTCCTCCTGCCGCAGGTACTGTATGACATACGGCATAAATTTTCATCCCTCAATGAGATCCCATGAAAAAAACTATGCTACCAGGCCGGAGAACGGCGGAACACAAGGCAGCTGCGGAGGATATCCTTGGCTGCGGATAATCTTTTTGATCTGGTCGCCCAGCTTCATTTCCCATCCTTGAGCACCGGCATTATCCTGACAGCACTGAGCATGCTGTCCTTACTCCTGGTGATCTCTCACCGGCTCCAGCGCAAGAACCTCCTGCTTTCCTTGCATCTGGAACAGGCAGAGCGGAATGCCCGCCGCTTTGAACAGGAGGCGGAAGAGCTGCGCCGCGAGCGGGACAGCCTGCGCCAACAGAAGGAAGAGGTGGAGCGAGATAATATCGGCCTGGAGGCCTTTCTCCATGAAACCAGGACGATTGCCGGTGAGCGCCAGCAGTTTCTTGCCCAAAGCAAACAACAGCTGGAAGAGGATTTCTCTAATCTCTCCCGCA
>MTKS01000267.1 GCA_004028495.1 Candidatus Electrothrix marina | reverse complement strand
ATTCTGGATGACGGCGGCGATCTGACCCAGATCATGCATGAAAAATATCCGGAAATGATGAAGGATATTCGTGGGATCTCCGAGGAAACCACCACCGGTGTTCATCGTTTGAATGAGATGGCCAAGGCCGGAGCACTGCTTTCCCCGGCCATTAATGTCAATGATTCCGTAACAAAATCAAAATTCGATAATCTTTACGGCTGCCGTGAGTCGTTGATCGACGGTATTAAACGGGCCACGGACGTGATGATTGCCGGCAAGGTCGGCGTGGTTGTCGGTTACGGGGATGTGGGCAAGGGCTGTGCTCAGGCCCTGCGCGGTATGGGGGCCATGGTTCATGTTACAGAGATTGATCCTATCTGCGCCCTGCAGGCTGCCATGGAAGGCTTTAAGGTCGTGACTATGGAAGAGGCCGCTTCGGTCGGTGATATTTTTGTCACCTGCACCGGTAACCTACAGGTCATTACCAGAGCCCATATGGATCAGATGAAAGATCAGGCTATTGTCTGCAATATCGGTCATTTTGATTCTGAGATTGATATTGCCGGTCTGAAGGATCTGAAGTGGGAAAATATCAAGCCGCAGGTCGATCATGTTATCTTTCCGGACGGCAAGCGGATTATTGTCCTGGCCGAAGGCCGATTGGTGAATCTCGGCTGTGCAACCGGTCATCCCAGCTTTGTAATGAGTAACTCCTTCACCAATCAGGTGCTGGCCCAGATCGAGCTGTGGAATAACTACGCCCTGTATGAAAATCAGGTGTATTTTCTCCCGAAAAAGCTTGATGAGATGGTGGCCCGCCTGCACCTGGAAAAAATCGGAGCGCAGCTCACTGTTCTGAATAAGGAGCAGGCTGCTTACATAGGCGTTGATGTAGAGGGACCGTATAAGCCGGAATATTATCGTTATTAACCGATAACGATAAGAAATCGCCAAGAAATAAAAGCTGTTCCTCCTGGAGGATACGGCATTTTTTTCTGCGGAACCGATTCAGCTTCGGCGGAAAGGCACAGGATTTTTTCCTGTGCCTTTGTTACTTTTTCCTGCCTGTTCCCTGCTTATCTGTTGAATCGTTTATTGGTGAACACCGCCTCGGAGAATTTTCCTCTTCAGGCAAAAAAGAGTATTTTCACGAACCCGTCCATGACCTTCCCGAAGTTTTCGACTGTTTGCGCCGGTATTGGTATTGCGGTCTTCTTTCTGTTCAGCCTGTCTTCAGGTTCGGCGCATATTGATGAGGAAGCGGAAAATACGGTGAGAAGCGTTCCGGCAACAGACATGTTGCCTTTGCAGAAAAATCTTTTTTGGCTTCTCAAAAATAAGCCCTCTGTTAAATTCTCCTTTATCACCGACCGGAAGGCCTCCGACGGGTTGGATGCCCTGCTGTTTGTTTTTTATCAGGAAAATAATTTTTTTCCATATTGGGTGACAGAATACGGGCCGACTCGGAACGCCCATATCCTGCTCTCTGTCCTGCGCCGGGTTGACGAGGAAGGACTGGATCTTGAGCGGTACCGGATAAACGAGATGACAGCCTTGCTGGTGAGCAGGGAGACAAAAGATCTTGCTCGGCTTGATCTCATGCTCACTTTGGCATTATCTACCTATCTCGGGGATATGCTGGAAGGGGCTGCCGCCAATTGCCTGCTTGCCCCGGATCTCTTTGCCGCTGCCCGCTCTACGGTTGCCAATCGCCATGCTATGCTCCGTCAAACGGTGAGCACTCCTGATTTGCGCCGGTTTTTAAAGGGGTTATCGCCGTATCATTACGACTATCAGTCGTTGAAAAAAATGCTGGCCAAATATAGAAAACTGGCTGAGCAGGGAGGTTGGCCTGAAATTCCTTTTGGCCAAACCCTTAGACCCGGGATGACCGATCCAAGACTGCGGCAGCTGGCGGAACGGTTATTTATTACCGGCGATCTGAAGGATTTTTCCGTTATTCCTCCGCCTCCTCTGATTGCGCGTCCAAAACCGTTTCCGGGGCCGATACCGGTCTTCGAGCACATCTCTCTCAGAGAAGCCCTGCTTCCGCCGTCATGGTGGTTTGTTCCTGCTCCCCTGCCGGTTCATCGTCTTCGATACAGCAATGCCCTGCTCCGGGCCGTGCAACATTTTCAGCAACGCTACAGTCTGGAACAGGACGGCGTCATCGGGAAGAATACCTTAGGCGCACTGAACCTGCCTGTTGAGGATCATATCGATAAAATTATCCTGAATATGGAGCGATGGCGCTGGTTGCCCCATCAGCTTGAAGGGCGGCGTATCCTTGTTAATATTGCCGGGTTTCGCCTTGTGGGCATGAATGATCGACAGGTTGAGATCACCATGCCGGTTATTGTCGGCAAGGTGCAACATAAGACCCCGGTTTTCAGCCAGGTTATGACCTATATTGAGGTGAATCCTTACTGGAACATACCGCCTTCCATTGCCCGTAATGAAATAGTTGGCAAAGTCATGAAGAATCCTTTTTATCTGCAGGAACAGCGTATCCGTATATTTGCCGATTGGCAGGAGGGAGCGTCGGAGGTCATGCCGGAAAGCATTAATTGGGTAAATATAGGCCGGGGAATCAATCGGTTCCGCCTCCGTCAGGAGCCGGGACCGGGTAATGCCCTGGGTACGATAAAATTTATGTTCCCTAATAATAATAACGTGTACATGCATGATACACCGGCGCACGGTCTGTTCAGGCGTGCTCAACGTGCCTTCAGTCACGGCTGTATCCGATTGAGTCGTCCTTTGGACTTAGCCGACTATATCCTGAGTCACGATCATCAGATGGTCTCGCGAGAGCAGCTGCAAGCGCAGATCGCCGGCAAGAAGCGGAAGGTGCTTGTCTTGAATCAACCACTGCCGGTACATCTTATTTATCGGACAGCACGGGTTGACCGTCATACCGGAGCAGCTTATTTTTATGATGATATATACGGTCGGGATGCCCGACTGGCAGAAGCGATGTTTCCTGAGCGGAAAACGAAATGCAGGTACTCGTATTAAAGGGCTGGGGCTGGTAAGGGCAGCTCCGGATTTGCGAGCAGAATTTTTTTAGGCTCATCGTAGATTAGTGGGGAAAATTAGTTACCCCACACA
>MTKS01000266.1 GCA_004028495.1 Candidatus Electrothrix marina | reverse complement strand
TGGAGCGGGGTTACGACGGGGTAAGGGCGATCTTGGTGATCGCCCTTTTTTTTAGGTGCGGTCCCTCTGTGCCCGCCCGAAGCATTATCTGAAGAAGAAAGAGGAGGTTCCATGAAATTTATCCTGAAAATTGCACTTGCAGCAGTACTGCTCATCACCGCGACAGGTCATCCGGCCCTGGCCGCCAAGACCGTACGATGGAAACTGGCAGAAACCTGGCCCTCAACCCTGACCCCGCTGGCCTCGCCGCCTGCCCAGGTGGCCAGGATGGTTGAGGAGATGAGCGGCGGAAAATTCACTATTCGGGTGGAAGGCAAGGAAAAACACAAGGCCCCGCTGGCGGTCCTGGATATGGTCAAGGGCGGGCAGTATCAGATGGGCCATAGCGGCTCTTATTACTGGAAGGGGAAGGATATAAATACGATATTTTTTACTACGGTGCCCTTTGGCATGACCACGGCTGAGCAGTATGCCTGGTTTTATTACGGGGACGGCATGAAGTACATGCAGCAGGTCTATGACCGCTTCAAGGTGTTGAGCTATCCGGGCGGAAACACGGGCGTACAGATGGGCGGTTGGTTTAAAAAGGAGATCAATTCCCTGGATGACCTGAAGGGCCTGAAGATGCGGATTCCCGGTCTGGCCGGCGAGGTTTTTGCCAAGCTGGGTGTGAATGTGACCAATATCCCTGCCGGTGAGCTGTACACCTCCCTGGATCGCGGCACCATTGATGCCCTGGAGTGGGTAGGGCCGGGTATGGATATCAGGATGGGGTTTCACAAGGCGGCCCCGTATTATTACACGGGCTGGCATGAGCCTGCCTCGGAGATGCAATTCCTCATCAATAAGCGGGCCTATGAAAAGCTTCCGCCCGAGTATCAGGCCATGTTGCAGGCGGCCATGAAGGCGGCCTCCGGAGATATGTATTATGAGAATTTTGCGGAAAGCGTTCAGGCCTGGGATAAGATGAAGACCGAGTACCCTGATATCAAGGTCAAGACCTTTCCCCTGCCTGTGCTCAAGGCCATGAAAAAGGCCACGGATGAGGTGCTGGAGAATTATGCTGTCGAAAACCCTCTGTTCAAGGAAATTCTGGCCTCACAGCGGGCATTTATGAAAAAGGCCCGGCAATGGACGGTTATTTCTGATTATAACTACATTAAAACCACTCTGGATCTGGAGCGGTAGGTTATCCGGTTCCGTGCTCTGTAACAAACGGTTGAGTTTGAGGGTGCCGTCTTCGTTTGAGGAGTACAACCACAGGAGCAGAACATGACATTTCCTCAAGGTGAGCTTATTTTGTACCGGACCGAGGACGGTTCTTCCTCGCTTGATGTCCAGCTTGTTGATGAGACGGTTTGGCTGTCGCAGGGTCAGATGGCGGATTTATTTGAACGGAATAAACGGACTGTTTCCGAACATATCCGCAATATATTCCGGGAAGAAGAATTGGAGGAAAAAGCAGTTGTCCGGAAATTCCGGACAACTGCTTCGGACGGAAAACAGTATACAACGACGTTTTATAATCTTGATGTCATCATCTCTGTCGGTTATCGGGTAAAATCCAAACGCGGTACTCAATTTCGTATCTGGGCTACGACTGTGCTGAAGCAGCACCTGGTCCAGGGATATACCCTGCACCGGCAGCGGCTGGCGGAAAAAGGCGTTGCCGAGATCCGTCAGGTGCTGGATCTGTTGACCGACACCTTGGAAAATCACGAATTGGTGAGCGATGACGGCAGGTCTGTGCTGGCTCTGGTCAAAAATTATGCCAGAACATGGCAGCTGCTGTGGCAGTATGATGAAGATTCTTTGCCCGTACCCGAAACAGGAAGGAGAAGCGGCAGGGTGCCGGAACCTGCGGAAGTACGGGAGGCTGTTGATTCGTTGCGCCGGGAATTGCTGGAGCGCGGCGAGGCCACGGATATTTTCGGTCATGAACGGGGACAGGGGCTGGCCGGGATTCTCGGAGCTGTGCGCCAGAGCTTTGCCGGGCAGGATCTCTATCCGACCATTGAGGAAAAGGCGGCCCACCTGCTGTACTTTGTCATTAAAGACCATCCCTTTACAGACGGCAACAAACGGATCGGCTCGTTTCTTTTCCTTTTGTTTTTACAACTGAATCAGCACCGATCGGCTGTTGATGACAAGGGGATGGTCGCCCTGACCCTGCTTATCGCCTCCAGCGCACCGGAACAGAAAAACGTGCTCATTCGTTTGGTGGTCAATTTGATAAGCGAAACAACGGCGGAATGATGAACCGAATCATCTAAAGTTTTTCATCCCACATTCCATATGTTCCCCACACACGTGGGGAGAATAAAAAAAGGCCGCACAAAAAATTCCTGTGCGGCCTGGCGGACAATCAACCGTCCGGGTTTATTGGTTTACTGTTTATGCTACATAGCTCTCCAGCGCTTAGTTGGCGTAGCCGGCGTCGTATTCTTTTGCACGCTCAAGCCGTAATTTCTTGTCAGCATCGTTTTCCTGCCCGATGGACCATTTATGGTTCTCGTTAGTCTTCACTTCTTCGAGCATTTTTGCAAGCTCACCGGCCAGTTTCTCAGCGTCTTTATTGCCGCTGTGCTTGCCCGATTCAATGACTTCTTCCAGTTCCGGGATGTATTTGCCGTACCAGTGCTTAGCAACTTCATAGGTGCCGTGCCAATGGGTGTAGTCAGGTGCCATCATGGCTGCCGCATGACGTGCCCGACGACCTTCATGGTGCCAGATCTCGAACCAAGTGTAATCAATGAGCTGAGAAAACTTGGCATACTCTTTGCCCTTGAGTGCCTTGATCACTTCCGTTGCTTTATTGTACAGTTTTATACCGGGTTTGGCGAATTTCTCGTGATAGAGATCCATCAGAGCTTCATACTGTACAAAGAAGTTATCTGTAAAGTTTGTATTATGACATGCGACACAGACTTTTTCCATGGTCTTGCGGCGTTCATCACCAGTGATTTTGGCAGATTCCAGCTTCCAGCGTTTGTCTGTGGTATGCGACAGTTTGGAGATCGGCGGTCGGTTGTTCCACTTGATGCGCAGGCCGACGTTATGGTTGATATCCAGATCTTTGGTCGCAGACATGTGACAGGTGGCACAACCAACCCCCAAA
>MTKS01000265.1 GCA_004028495.1 Candidatus Electrothrix marina | reverse complement strand
GCGTTTTCCCGGTGGCAATTCTGGTGGGTAACCTGGGCATGCTGCTGATTCTGTATTACGGCGGGAAAAGCAGGCCCTGCACCACAGCCACCTTGAGGTTGGCAGCAACATATTTTTCTCCCAACTCGCCAAAGGCCCTGACCTGCTGCCCTTCTCTGGTATAGCCCTTGATCAGGCGGATAGCAACCATGCTGTTACGGGCGAACTCCGTAATCAGGCCGAAAGAATGCTGCACCTGATCAAAACGGGTATGGAGTCTATCAGAAAGAAACCAAGCACTGAGACCCAGAAGAGGCAGAGGGATAACCGCCATCAGGGTCAGGAAAGGGCTGATATATAACATGAGCACCAACGCAGCCCCTGAAATCACCAAGGCATCGGCAGCAGCAACCATGCCCATTCCGCTGGCCATTTGGACAGCAGAAAGATCATTGGAGGCATGAGCCATGATATCTCCCGGAGGATGCTGATCAAAAAAGGATCTGTCCATGGCAAGGACATGAGCAAAGAGACGAGCACGCAGGTGTGCCTCCATGCGCCGGGAAAAACCGATAATCAACACCCGCCAGGTAAAGCGGAGGACCAGAATACCAGCCGCTGTGAGCAGGAGAAAGCCTCCTATGCGCAGAAGCTCTTGAGAGGTCCCCGTACCATTTTTCAAAATATCAACGGTCTGCTTCAGGTAGAGTGGGATGGTCAACTGCAAAAAATCCACTGCCAGCAGGGCGAGAAAACCGAGCAACAGCCGATAGCGGTATTGAAAATAAAGAGGCTTGAGAAGGGCCAGGAGGACGGCAAGGGAGGGTTTTTCTTGGGATGGCTCCGATTTTTGTGAGGTCATAGCTCTACGTTCGGGGAAAGAAAGGAGAGGGGAGGACTATAAAGTAGACCCCGCACCTGGGAATTACTCAGGCTTATTGCGGAGCAATTCATTATAGGCGGTGGTCAGGGCGATAAATTCCTCATGCTCACCCCCTTTATCCGGGTGCAATTCCTGGGCCTTTTGACGATATAACCGGGTGAGTTCAGCCTTGCTCATGGCATCCAGTGCAGCCGGACCAACTCCGAAAATACTCGCAGCCTCTTTTTGCGCCATATGAGGCCGTTGCGGTTTATGCGGCCTCGCCTGCTGCTGACGCCCGAAAGAGCTGCGTGCAGGATCCGGCCCAGGCCCGGTCTGCGGGAAAGAGTAATCAAAGAACATGATCACATAGCGGATCATATACGAAACCAGATCATCATCTCTCTCCAGCCCCTGCCAAAAAAGGCCGTCCTGATCCAGTCGACAGAGTTCTTTGAGGAAATACCCATCAAGCTGGTCATCATCCAAGGCATAGGGCATTGCCCGGGCAAAAGCCCCGTTAAAATGGCACTGCAAGTCGAAAATCGTGAAGATATAGGCCTTATATTCGTCAGGAGAGAGGTATTGTTCCCGTTCAAGCATGAGCTGCTCAAGTTCATCACGGGATTTATGAAGGAGGACTCTGAATAAAGAGGGGGAGCGATCCACGTCCCGCTGATCAACCTGACCAAAGCGGAGAAAATGGATCCTTCTCCTGTCAAAGATATGGGTGTTGGCAAGAATATGCTGTCGCTCCTCTTTATCCGGGGGCTTCCAGCTTCTCTCCCCTTGCCCTCTTCCGGAAAAAGAATCAAGGCGCGCCTGAATCTCCGGGTCAAGAAAAGGCATAAAAAGCGACTCAACCGTATCGTAATCAGCTGCGATTCCGGTCTCCTGCAAACGCGTAAAAATCAGGTCATCAATATAAAATGAGAAGCCCCCAGGATAGACAAAAAACCTCCCCGGATCCTCTCCGAACTCAAGCAAATCCCGATTCCGGTATATCCCGTTGTCAAGAAAAGACTCCCGCAGGAGATAATACACCCGGTTATCGCGGAAACAGCGAGCAAGATACATGGGGCAATAAACGACTCAGGTTACACCGAGTAATTCTCTGACAGCATTGATCAGATCATCAATGGGAAAGGGCTTGGCAAAGGCACTGTCCGCACCGAGTTCCAAGGCTGCCGGCAGATAGGTTTCCGGCCCTATACGCCCTCCTCCGGAAATAGCGACGATCTTGATATCGGGATAATTTTTACGGAGAAAGGTAATAGTTTCCATCCCTTCCTGTTCCGGCATAATCAAATCAGTAATCACCAGATCATAGGAATTTTCCTCAAACAGACGCAGTCCCTTCCTCCCGTCAGCAGCTGCCTCCACCTGGAATCCGGCATATTCCATAGCTCGACAGAGCAGATTACGCATTTGTTCATCATCATCTATAATCAGTATGTTTCGCATAGAAAATATACCTCAAAAAATCAGCTCCGCCGCCCGGAGTTCCTTTGCCCTCGCCAATATACTCTACAAAGTACTATACAACGCTTTTTCAAAAAAACTGATCACGAAAAATACGCTCTCTGAAAAAACGAATCAATTTTTCCCGTCTGCGCAGAATCCTGACCTGCTCCGGAATCAAATCAGAAGGAATATTTTTCATAACAGACATCTTATATTCCACATTGGAGGCAAAACGGTTGTCAAGATACCAGGCAAAGACTAAACCGAAAAGCAATCCGGGCGGAGTAAACCCCTCTTCACCGTTGACCAGCCGGGTATAACAGTGTTTCTCATCTTTTTTCGGGCACATTCGACTGAGCTGCAAATAAGTGTCCAACTCCTCCGGCGACAGAAAGCTGTTGAGTTCCTGTCGTTTTCCGGTGATCAGGCGATACAGCCTGCCGACCTGCCGTTCCTCGACAAACACGTCCTCCATGCCCTTTTCCTGACAGTAATTCCCCAGCAAAGACTGCCCCAAGGCAATCAGCACAGCTGCTTCCAGCCGCCCCGGAGATTCTGTTTGGTCCTGACGGATCTTGATACAGCTGTCTCCAGGATCATAAAAAGAAAAAACATTGTCCCATTGCTGGCATCGCTTCCAGGAGGCGGTCTCCACCAAGGAAATCCCGTGCAGATATTGCAGATGATCCGGGTGAATATCCGGATGACGCCAGAGGATCTCAAGAACAGCAGCAGCAATATCCCGACGTAAGGAGGATGCCATATTCTCGGGTAAATCGGTATCAAGGGTGAGGTACCTGAATTCCAAGCCCTC
>MTKS01000264.1 GCA_004028495.1 Candidatus Electrothrix marina | reverse complement strand
TCGCGGAGATGAGCGCGGTAGCCGCTACGAATATCGCGGAAACGAGCGGGGGAGCCGCTATGAATATCGCGGAGACAGTCGTTACTCCGATAATGACCGATATGAATACAGAGGCCGATGATTAAATGTGCTAACGCATGAGTCTGAGGCGGGGGCCTGTAGGCAGGAAAGACTGATTTCCCGACAGTACCCCGTTTAAGGACAGTGATTTGTTGAGTGGTTAAGCGCAAGAGGTTATTATATATAAGCCTCTGTGCCGGACAGGAGCTGTTTTTTGAACTGTCTCCCTTTTCCAGACTTCAGAAACTATGGGAAGGGAGACAGCTGACGCTCTGAGTTTTTAAACAGGACTTAAAGGTTAAAGGGTTCTTCTATGTTTCAACTAAAAATTCATCCTCGCGAAACAGCTCTCTTTTTTCTAGCATTTGTCATCCTGTTGACCGTGCTGCACACTATAGCCCAGGCAGTTCTTTTCTATACCGGGAATCAAGACTTAACGAACCTTACAGGATATGTTGATCTGGATATAGAGAAGAATATCCCTTCCTTCTATTCAGGCTTTGCCCTCTTTTTCTCTTCCCTTCTCTTTTTTTGTCTCTCCTCATTAGATAAAAAGCAGGGAAAGAAATGCCGTTACTGGCTCGGTCTTGCCGGTGTTTTTCTCTTTCTCTCCCTGGATGAAACCTTTGTCCTGCATGAGAGACTCGGTAATTACACAGAAGAATACATCAAATCAACAGGGATTCTTGAGGCAAGCGGATTGCTTTATTTCCCCTGGATTATTTCCTACAGTATCTTGATGATCATCCTGGGGCTGCTCTATTTTCGCTTTATTTTTCGTCTTCCCCGCAAGACAACCGTTCTCTTGATCCTTTCCGCGATTATCTTTCTTACCGGGGCTGCAGGGTTTGATATGCTCGGCGGAAGAGAGGCTGAGTTGCACGGTTATTACACCATCACCTATACCGTGTTATATACGATTGAGGAGTTCTTGGAAATGAGCGGGGTTGTCCTGCTCATCTACACCCTGCTTGCTTATATCGAGCAGCGGTTCGGGCAACTCTGTTTCTCGCTTGAGGTGCAGAAACCGTGAAGGGATTGGATTGCTCCTCGTGTCCTTACATGTAGGAGTACCCCACATCAGAATCAGCCTGTTTTTGAGCGATGAGCGCATTGACCACCTGATCAAAAAGCTGCTGAGCACCGCTGTAGCCAAGATGCAGGATGCGCTGTCCGCCCACCCGATCATGGATGGGAAAACCCACCCGGATCAGCGGAATATTCAGTTTGCGGGCAAGGGGATAGCCCTTGGAATGCCCGACCAGCAGATCCGGTCCCAGGCTCTCCGCCATCTCCGCGATATCCAAGAAATCCACACCCTCATGAATGTCCGGCTGTTCAGCCAGAATGTCGCCGGTCACTGCGGCAATGGCCTCGGCAAGTCGTCCTGATGTCCCTCCGGAAGCACAGATCACCGGAAAAATGCCGATCTCGGCTAAAAAGGCCGTCATGCCGACCACCAAGTCCTCTTCACCGTAAATAATCGCCTTTTTTCCAAACACGTATTTATGCCCGTCCACATAGGCATCAATCAGCCGCCCTCGTTCCTGGACATATTTCTCCGGCATAGGCTGCCCGCTGAGAGAAGAAAGCAAGGTAAAGAATCGGTCGGTTTCTTCAATGCCGATAGGTATTCCAAGACGGTGGTGCGTGGTGTTGAATTTTTTTTGCAAGGTCAGGCTGCTGCTTTTTTCATCACTCAGGGTGCGACCGAACTCAAGAGTGGCCTGACTGCATCCCATGGTTTCAATGGCCGCAAGCGGCGTTCCCCCTTTGGCCACTTTTTCATATTCCAGCAGGGCAGGGCGATCCATAGTTTCAGACAGATCCGGCAGCATGGTGCAGTCCAGGTTGAAATCCGCTATGATTTCTCTGAGAAGCCGGTAATCGGCAGATGAAACAAAGCCGGGCAGCAGATTCACTGTTTCGGTCTTTGGCCCGCCTTTGGCCCGTTGTCGGATGACCTCGTGGATAGCCCCGTGAAAGCCCTCCATATGGGTGCCGGAATAACTGGGTGTTGAGACATCAACGAACTCAGGCAGTCCTTCTGATCCCTCAGTATCTCTTTTGTATTCTTTAAGATACATAGGAACATCGTCGCCGATGGTTTCGGTCAGGCAGGTGGTGGCGATGCCGATCATGGCGGGCCGGTATTTTTCTGCCACATTAGTCAGGCCCATCTTAAGGTTGGGACCGCCGCCGTAGATGGCGTTTTTCTCGGATAAGGAGGAAGAGGCGATATCAATGGGTTCATTATAATGACTGATAATATAGCGGCGCATATAAGTAGCGCAGCCCTGGGAGCCGTGCAGATAGGGGACGGTGCCTTCAATGCCTTTAAAGGCCAGGCAAGCACCCAGCGGTTTGCATAGCTTACAGGCGTTGGTGGTGGAGATATAATCAGGATGATTTTTGCTCATAGCTTGCTGCTCCTTGTGAATGAGGTTGATATAGGGAGATGTAGCAAAAACTGCGCCATGTGTATCTTTGGGTCTTCTTTTTCGTGCGCTGTCTTGCTTTGGCAGGGATGAGACAGAGGCAAGATGATGGAACGGGTCTGTTATCTTGTTGACAAATACGAAGCGAGAGTGCATTTTTTGTCGCTTATGTTACATGAATGGAGTTCGATATTTGACACTGTAAATGAGGCGTTTTAAATTGCAACTGGCGGGATTGACGTTTAAGATGAGCGTGTAGCGAATTTTGTTTCCTGATATTTTCTTTCTGTTCAGCGAGTTGATTATGGCTATAAAACGCTAGGAGAGGTTCATGCTCTTCAACTAATCTCCGAGCGGGTGAGCGGGAATAAGAGTTCTTATTGCAGCTATGAGATTAATCTTGTTCTGCAAGATGGCTCCCGTATCAATGTAGTGGATCATGGCAAGAAAAACAGAATTCGGGAGGACGCGCATGCCTTGGCTGAATTTCTCGGTAAGCCGCTTTGGGATGCGTCTGGGATGAAGATCCTCGACAAGGCGAGGTTGCAGGAGATGTGTAAGCGGGCAGAAGATCATCCTGAATTGCTGGATGAGGAGACGAGAAGGAAGTTGGAGGAGAGGTTTAA
>MTKS01000263.1 GCA_004028495.1 Candidatus Electrothrix marina | reverse complement strand
TACAATCTGGTGGCAAAAAATCAAAAATTTAGAGCAGGGCTTGGACGAATTAAAAGAGGGATGGAAAAATTTAATATTGTTCTTATGTGTGCAGAAAAAGACCCAATAACTTGCCATCGAACTATTTTGATTTGTCGTAACTTAGCTTCCAGAGGGATTAATATAAGACATATATTAAGCAATGGGAGTATTGAAAGTCATAAAGATAGTGAGCTGAGGTTGTTGAAGCTTTATAAACTAAATCATCCAGATATGTTTCGTAGCGAGCAACAACGGCTTGATGATGCATACATGCGTCAAGGTAAAAAAATAGCCTACGAACTATCTGAGCCAACGGTCGAATACAATTCAACTAAATGACAAATATAAAGCTTTATACAATTGGGTTTACCAAAAAAAGTGCCAAGGTTTTTTTTACAACACTTCGTAATGCTGGCATTACAAAGCTCATCGATATCCGGTTAAACAATGTCTCGCAACTTTCAGGTTTTGCGAAAAGAGATGATTTAATATTTTTTTTAACGGAACTGTGTGATTGCAAATATAAACATATACCTGATTGGGCGCCTACAAAAGATATTCTTGATTCATACAAGAAAAAGCAAATTAATTGGAATGAGTATGTTCTCCATTTTGCCAAATTAATTAACGAACGCAAGATTGAAAAAAAACTTAATGCTGAAGAACTCAACAATGCGTGCCTTTTGTGCAGTGAACCCACACCCGAACAATGCCATCGTCGCTTAGTAGGTGAGTACCTAAAAGAAAAAAATAAAAATATCGAGCTTAATCACTTGTAATCGTTTCACTCTGATCGTAACATTTCGACAGTGAACTTTGCATTACACCGCAATACTTTCTGTTCTTTTCCTCTTAAAAAACTACTGCTCACTAATACTGATAAAAGTCAATAAACCACGACCGAATAAAACGATTAAAACCGGAAGGCCCGGAAAGAGAACGCGAATAATATCGGAAGAAGCATACAGCAAACAAGGCCGATCCAAATGAAAAATGACCTTCTCCAGAACACGTAGTGGATAGAAACCATGCGAGCAGTAATCCAAAGAGTAACATCCGCCAAGGTCACAGTCGATGACCGCCAGACCGGAGCCATTGGCGAGGGCCTGCTGGTGCTCTTAGGCGTCCATAAGGACGATGAGCAAGGCGATATTACCTGGCTGACCGACAAGATCGTCAATCTTCGAATTTTCGAAGACGAAGACGGCAAAATGAACCACTCTCTGGTCGACACCGGAGGCTCCATGCTTATCGTGTCCCAATTCACCCTGCTGGCCGACTGCCGCAAAGGCCGTCGCCCCTCTTGGTCGGAAGCTGCACCGCCAGACAAGGCGCGGCAGCTCTATGAGGAGTTTATCCAGGCTGTTGCCGACTCCGGCATCACCACTGCTACGGGAGAATTCCAGGCCATGATGGAGGTCAGTCTGGTTAATTCCGGCCCGGTCACTATTCTGCTTGATTCTCACAAGAAATTTTAGGAAAATAAATCTGTTGCTTTTTTCCGGTCTTATCCGGTACCCGTCAAATTTAACCCGAAAGAATAATCTCATATGACAGATTTTACTCCCGGTTCCACCTATCATGGATTCATCCTGCGAAGAAAAGAGCATGTTGCCGATATTAATTCAGAAGTCTATCTCTTTGAGCATGAAGTGCTCGGCACACCGGCTCTGGCTATAAAAAACGCCGATCCCAACAAGACCTTCTGCTTCACCTTTCAGACCGTTCCGGAGGATTCTACCGGTGTTGCCCATATCCTGGAGCATTCTGTGTTGATGGGATCAAAAAAATATCCTATCCATGATGTATTCGGCGAGATCAACAAGGGCGGGCTGACCACCTTTCTCAACGCCATGACCGGTTCTGACACCACCTGGTACCCCTTTGCCAGTCGCAATATGACGGAATATTTTAATATCATGGATGTCTATTGCGATGTTGCCCTCAACCCTCTGCTCCCGCGCAGCACCTTTGAGCAGGAGGGCTGGCATTACCATAAGGAATCTGAAGATGCTCCTTTGCAACTTCAGGGCGTGGTCCTTAATGAGATGAAAGGGGCCTTTTCCGACCCCATCCGTTCTATTTTTCATCACACCTTTGGTGGCCTGATGCCCGGCTCCACCTATGCCCATGAATCCGGCGGTGATCCGTCCGCCATACCCGACCTCAGCTATGAGCAGTTTGTCGAGTTCCATCGTAAGCATTATCATCCCTCCAACGGGATGCTGTTTTTTTACGGCGATGCGGATCTGGACCGGGAACTTGCCGCAGTCCAGGATAATTTCCTTGCGGTCTACGACGGTCCCGGCACCAAGGCCGAAATTGTCCGGGGAACTGACATCTCTGAGCCGGTTTTTATCGAGGACAGCTATGCCGTCCAGCCGGGCAGCGAGTTGAGCGGTAAAACCTATCTGGCTGTAGGAACCGCTGTGGGCACGGTCCTTGATCGACAGCAGAATACCGCCTTTCAGATCATCGCCAATATTCTCTACAACTCTGATGCCTCACCTTTGAAAAAGGCCATTGTCGAGGCCGGTTTATGTCGTGATTTCGGCGGGCTTTTTCTGGCTGATTCCTGTTATAAGACCTTTATGATGACCTATCTGGCCGGGTCCGAGGCGGATAAGCGGGACAGTTTTCTTGAGCTTTATCGCCGCACCCTGAGCGAGATCGTTGAGCAGGGGCTTGATCGTGATCTTGTTCTTTCCGAGCTGAATAAGTATGAGTTTTCTTTCCGGGAAGAGCTGACCAAGGCCCAGCGGGGATTGGATCTCATCGGCAAGGCACTGCCTTCCCTGAAGCATGGCTCTGATCCCTTTGCGGCCCTAGCTGTTGAGGAGCTGTTTGCCTCGATTCGGGAAAAGGCCTTGGAGGAAAATTACTTTGAGGAGCTTATTCGCAATGAGCTTCTGGAAAATCCGGCCTTTGTTGCGGTCACTCTGTTTCCTGATCAAGGGTCTGCTCATAGGCTGCCAGCCGCTGCTGCTCATTCTCCGCTGTGCGGGCTGCCTTTTTTGGATCAGGAGACAGAGTGACCGCAACAAAGGCCGGATTTTCCAGAAGCTCATTGCGAATAAGCTCCTCAAAGTAATTTTCCTCCAAGGCCTTT
>MTKS01000262.1 GCA_004028495.1 Candidatus Electrothrix marina | reverse complement strand
GGCAGAACCGAAGACTCCGGCCACTGCCGGGGCATAGGCGGTAATATCCGGGGCCATGACCAGGATATCAGCAGGTTTCAGACTCGGGTCACTGGCAAAGAGATCCAGCAGGCGATCATGCAACACCTGGATTTCCCGCATGGGGCTATGGCAGCAATGAAAACGGATTGAGGAGTCATCCGGGAGCAAGGCCCCCTTGCTCTGATCGTACTCCTGGTCCAATCCCTGATCAAACCCCTGATCCAGCCCCTGATACAATCCTCCGCCCTGCCCTCCCCGATCATGGAGATTAAGGATATCGCTCTGGATCTGCTGAAGCAGAGAATCCCCTTCCGGTTCCTGATAGAGTTGCATTTCTTGCGGAGCGTTCCCCATGAGCAGTGAGAAAAACTCCTGCCCTACCGTACCCATTGAGGCTAACAGCGGATTCCCGGCAGTGAAATAGGCACTGAGATCATCAACACCCTGCTCCCGCCAGCTCTGCCGCTTCAAGGCCAGCAGCCGTTCCGACAGGATATCATCCCAAGCCTGTTGGCAGGGACTGAGATGAAAAATGCGGATATCAACAAATTCGCTGACCCGCTCAATCACCTCAAGATAGGCCGGGGCCAGGGAGTTGATACCGAAAATCGAAACCCGCTCCGGCAGACCATCCGTGCGCAGTTCGCCCAGTTCGGCGGCCTGGAGGAATCGTTGCAGCAAGGCCGCCCGATGCATTCTGTTCTCTGCGGTCAAACGCCGCCAAAGCCGGGCCTGCCAATGCCCTTCCCCGCCCTGCTCCCAATGGAGGAGCATCGCAGGCCGGTAGACCTGATACTGATCAAAAAGATCGCTGATCTTTTCCGCCAACTGAAAACGCTTTCTGCCGTCAGCATCTTCGGCAAGATAGACATTGATTTCTTCCATGCCGGGCTCGGCCAGCAGAAATTCGAGTTCCAGCTGGACCCGCCAAAGGAGCACGTTACGATCAAAGCGGGACAGGTCGGGCAGGCCCTGCAAGGTCTGCTCAAAGAGGTGCCAGATAAAAGAGGCCGGAAGAGGAAAAGAAAAATGCGCAGAGATGCCGGTGCGCAGGGCGATCTGCTGGGAAAGCCAGCGGGCCATGCCCGGATTCTGGACAACAATGATCTCCGGGGCCAGAGGATTGCTGATCGGCTCGGTCAGGGTTGCGCAGAGGGCGTCGAAGAGGTTTTCCAGGCGGTTGGATTGAAAAAGGTACAAAGGGGCTCCTGTGGGTTATTTTACATCCCATTCACGATAACAATTACGATTACTTACCGTAATTTCTTAACATCATTCACACTCAACCCGGTCTTCACCGCAATCGTCTCATCATCCAACACATCAATCAAATTTCTAGCGATTTCAAGAGCCTTTTGTTTTTCTCCTTCTGCCCTACCCTGCTCAACACCTTTGAAAATACCAAGATGGTACGATGAATGAACCATGCTGGCCCGATAATGCAGATTATCCTGATACCGCTCGTATTCCGCCCTCTCCTGCTCCGGCAGTTTCAGAACATCCAGCGTGCTTTTGGCCTGAGCCAGTCCCTTTGCGCTGAACTCTTCCTTGATCTCCTCATTCTTCAGGAAATAGATCCACTCATCCAAACTGTCCTTGGCTATATCGTCAAAGCTGTTCACTTTGATCAGATAATATTCCGGGAAAACCTGAGACAGTTCTTTTTTCTCGTAAACCCCTTGCTGTTCTCTGGATAATTCTAAAATATCATGACGATGAATACCCTTGAACGTCGTTGATCCATGGTACACGTAATCCTCTCCATGCCCCAAATCAAAATAAAGGATATTCACGGAAATAACTTTGACGATCTCAGAATATGGATCGCCTTCTTCCAAATGCTCGGTGATGACCTTTGATGTGCCGAACAAAATACGCTGGAGATAATCCAGTTCCCGTTCATACTGCACCTCAATGACAACAATCTCATCCTTCTGATTCCTGACCTTGAGATCCACCCGGTTAAACTTGTCGCGAGTGTCCTCTTTATTGCTTTCGCTTTCCAGATTTCCAGAATACGGATATCATCCCGGAGCAGCTCGCTGAGAAAGCCTTCAAGAATCTCGAAATTGGCCTTGCTCCGCAGGAGCTTCTTCATGGCCCAGTCAAAGCTGATTAATCGTCGTTTTGCCATCGTTCTTCCTCAATACGGTACTTATGAGCGCATGCTCCAACCCGTCGTTATTTCGTCCGCAACCTCACAATCTCCTCCGGCTGTGCCTACCTGCATGAAGAAGGGCGCACCTACGCAGAATATCTTTTTTTTCGCAGCAGGTCAAACTTCCTGATTCCTGTCCATCCGCATAAACGGCACCTTATACCCGAGGCGTTACCTCTGGCTGATTATCCGGGGTGCTTTCTGACACTGCGAACAAAAAAATGTCGCCCGCCCGCTGATGACCTCTTTTGCAATCTTCTTCCCGCAACGCGGACAAGCCTCCCCCTTTTTCCCGTACACGGCCAGCTGCAATTGAAAATAGCCCGGCTGACCGCCGGCCCCGAGAAAATCCGAGATGGTTGAGCCTCCGGCAGCGATGGCCTGCTTGAGGATGCGAACCGCACAGGTCGCCACCTCCTGCCATTGCTCCCTGCTCAGCGTATTAGCCGGAGTCAAAGGGTGGATTCCGGCGGCAAAGAGGATTTCATTGGCATAGATATTCCCGATCCCGCTGATGCGACGGCTGTCCATAAGAAAGCTCTTGATCGGCAAACCGCACTGTCGGGCAAGCTCCTGCAAAGCCGCCCCGGAAAACTCCGCACCAAAGGGCTCAATACCCTGGCGGGCAAGAAAAACCTGCTCCAACTCCTCAACCTCGTCCGCAGGCCAGATTGCCACGCTGCCGAAGCGGCGGGCATCGTTGAAACGCAATTCCATCTCGTTGTCCAGGGGCAGCACCAGATGATCGTGCCGGGCCGCTTCCCCATCCACAGGAAAAATCCCCAGCTTACCGGTCATGCCCAAATGGATAACCAGGACAGCTCCGTCCTTCATTCGGATGAGAATATATTTTGCCCGGCGTTCAACAGCAAGAATAGTGTTGCCGCAGAGGCAGCGACGCAGGAGGTCTTCAGGAATGGGCTGGCGTAAGGGTTTGCCCGAGCTGCGGACAGCAAGGATGCTGCGACCAAGGAGGTGGGGCCG
>MTKS01000261.1 GCA_004028495.1 Candidatus Electrothrix marina | reverse complement strand
GAGGGGCTGAAGAGGCAGCATCTGCCTGCATGATATTCTGCACAGCATCATGCAGTCGATTGCGCAGGTCAACGACCCGGTTTGCTGCGTCCCGCTCCTGCTGCCAACGTTCTGTCAGGGTCTGCCGCTGTTCATCACGCTTGCTGATCTCTTTGCCGATTTCTTTAAGGCGTTCCAGATCTATCGTCACATTATTTTCCTGGTCCCGCAACATTGCCTGCTGTTCACGTTCCAGGGCGGCAATGGAGCGTTCCAGATCTTCAAGTGAGGGAGGCTTGGTAGCCAGATTGATACTGATACGGGCACAGGAAGTATCTAACAGGTCAATGGCCTTGTCCGGCAGGAATCGTCCGGAAATATAGCGGTCAGCAATTTCACTGGCCGCCTGGACAGCGTCATCGCGGACAATGACCTTATGGGCTTTTTCATAGCTTTCCTTAATACCGCGCAGGATCAGGGTGGTGGTTTCGGTGTCCGGTTCATCAAGCTTGACCAGCTGGAATCTGCGGGCTAGAGCCGGATCTTTTTCAAAATATTTTTTATATTCGGTCCAGGTCGTTGCGGCAATGGTGCGCAGCTCTCCCCGTGCCAGGGCCGGTTTGAGCAGGTTGGCCGCATCCCCGCTTCCTGCCGATCCTCCGGCACCCACCAGGGTATGTGCCTCATCAATAAAGAGAATGATCGGGGTTGCTGACTGTTTAATTTCAGTAATAACACCGTTCAGGCGGTTTTCAAACTCGCCCTTCATGCCGGCACCGGCTTCCAGTAATCCCATATCCAGGACCAGCAGAGAGGTTCCCCGGATCGCCTCCGGGACATCGCCTTCAACAATGCGCAGGGCCAGTCCTTCCACCACAGCAGTCTTGCCGACCCCGGCCTCTCCCACGCAGATGGGATTGTTTTTCCGCCGCCGCGCCAGAATATCGATCATCAGGCGGATCTCCCGGTCCCGTCCGAAAACGTGGTCTATCTTTCCTTGGCGGGCATTTTTCGTAAAATCCTGGCAGAAGCGGGCCAGAAAGCCTTCCTTGCCGGTCACGCTCTGCTGCCCTTCCTCCCGGATGCGTTCCTCCCTGCTGACAGCCTCCATCGAGGGTTTGGTAATAGTCCGGAATTCCTTGAGCAGATCTTCCCGGTTGATGGTCCGGAGCAGGTCCATGTACTGACCGGTTGCGTAATAAGCAGGACGGGCCAGCAGGGCGAGAAGCAACGCACCTGAACGAATTCGGCGGTCATCCAGATCAATTGAGGCGATCAGCCAGGACTCCTGAACAAGATCCAGCAGCATGGGAGAAAAAACCGGCTTACCTGAATTACCGCCGGTATAATCTTCCAGCACTTCGTCGAGCTTTTTGCGGACTTGCCCGGCCTCTATGTTGAAGCGCTCAAAGATCAGGGGCCAGTCGGCATGGAGCTCATCAAGCAGTTTGAGCAGAAAATGCTCAATTGCCACCTCATAATGAGTACGGGAGACAGATAGACCGGCAGCGGCTTGAAGTGCATTAGTGCAGAACGGGTTGAGATGCAGCAACAACCCCTTGATATCGACGATGACCATGACGTTCTCCTCCGATAAAAGCGCTATAATGAGTAAAGGGTTCAGGGAAGGCTTTTCCTGTCAATATTGTTGATACTGTCAAAAAAGAGACAAGGAAATCGTGCGGTTTGTTGCGCCGTATTATTCCGCCTGCACCGTCATATACTGAGTAAAGCAGTCGGCCCGCTTCGCTTCGCTCCCGGACGCATTTCCGGATTTATTTCTGTACAGGCACCGAATATATTTTTCCGCTCTGTGCAGAGCAATTGACGAGGTAGAAAGAAATATCTCAACACGCCGATTGGCCTGTGATTTTTTCTCCTGTTCAAGGTATTCCATCGGCTGTGTTTCTCCGACCCCCATGCTTTCTATCTGAAATGCATTGGCGGAACCGCCTGTCTTGCTTATCTGTTTCTGGAGTTCAGCAACTGTGACATCAGAACGCTTTTTACTGAGAATCAAGTTGTCCTTTTCCATACCCACACTGTCTGCATGTCCGACCACAGTAATATTTTTATAACCGGGTGATGCCGCAAGAACATCATGCACAAAATGTTGCGTCACTGTAGAGCCTGAGTCCTTCAGCTCGCTGGAATTAAAATCAAAATACAGGTCTTTTTTGAACCTGACAAGTACTGCGGGCACAATGTCCGCTTTCTGTTTTTCTGTTGAATTTTCTGTGCTTTTTTCGTCCGGTGATTTTTTATTTTTTATGACGGCATTCTTATTCACCGGTACATAAAGCACGGCAACATCAATAGCTTCAGTCGGGTCAAAGTCAATATTAATCTCGGCAAAAGATTTTTTTACAGAGGCGGACAGCGTTGAAAGGATTTTTATGATATCTTCTGCAGTTTTTTCCCCGGCGGAACATGAGTCGCCGACCACAATGATATTATTTGTAACCTCTTCCTTTTCCGAAACCTGTAGGCATTTTTTTCTTCTGTTCTCGTTCTGATTGTCAGGGGTTGTGCAATTCTCGTCAACAAGGCAGGAGGCTGTCTCCTGCTGCCAGACGTATTCCTGCGGTTCGTCCGCATGTACAGAACTGCAAAAAAAACAAGACAGGATGGCGATGAGAAAAACTTTTTTTAATCATGGCTACCAATTGAGATTATTCGTTAAGTTTTTTTGAAGTGCCGCTGATAATTGCGGCATCGGGCCGGAAAATCACTTTCACGAAAAATAAGTACTTCTTACGCCAACGCCACAGGCGTTAAGGATGGAAGATATCAAGTAAATCTGTTATCTTCAACTCTTTTCTTAATTTAAACAACGCAGAAACGCCGTCTGTATGACCAGAGGCGAGTTGAAACGGGCATCCGGATTCCCCCATTCATTATAGCCCATTGCGACCCATTCTCCCTGATTCACCCATTCTTCATAGGCGAATTTCCAGCCGCTCCAGTTGTCCCGACATTTATAGGGTTGCGCCGGACCGTAATAGGAAAATGCAGGCCCCTGATTATCGTTTGCCTGCCGCGTTCCCCCGAGAAGGAGCATGTCCGCCCCGCGTGTCATGGCTTCCGCTTCAACTGCCTGAGCAAGAGCTTTTCCTGTGGAGCCTTCAGGGATATGAACAAGAAGATGGGCAAAGACCCGGCAGCTTACCGGAACCTGTTTGTCCTGAAAGGTGGGAACAA
>MTKS01000260.1 GCA_004028495.1 Candidatus Electrothrix marina | reverse complement strand
GTGTGTGATGGTAATTCTGCGAAGCGTTACTTCTCCGACCCGCCGTCCTATCGGATCTAATCGTATATGCCTTATTTTTCGTAAATCTCCAAGGAAAAAACCGCATTTGGTTTTGTCTGGTTCAAGCTGGTTTCTCCCCATGTTCGCGCCGTCATATTTCTCTCCCTGACCGGCCCAGAGCATCATGATTGTATTGTTATGATCTATGCTGTATTCAATTTCAACATAGGCTCTGCTGAGGAAAAAATAATTATAAACCAGGCCGACAAGAAGAGTCGTGACGACCACCCAGCCCCATCTGCTTACAACAGAGCGGCAGGTTTGTTTAACAGTGGGGACGATGTCTGTCACGAAGCAACTACCTGTTTGGATTATTACGGAAAAGCAGTAATTATAAAGGGATCAGGAGATTCTTTCCGGAGAGGATGCGAATCTCTTGACAGTGCTCGCCAAGCCAATTATTAACAGAATAAAATAACCCGAGTTGCTACCTGTAGAAGACTCAACGTATTCTTGATTCTCAATTGTCGCCCTGCAGGTGACAACCGGGATGAAATGAGTAGTGTAGTAACAACTTACTTCTTTGTCAAGAAAGGTGGATTTCAGTATGTGCGGTATTTGCGGCGAAGCCGGGGCGAACTTCGGTTACAGAGTTCAGCCGGAGCTGATCAAAAGGATGTGCGATTCTCTCACTCATCGCGGACCGGACGATGAGGGACAGTTTATCCGCGAGATGGTCGGACTGGGCCAGCGTCGTTTGTCGATTATCGATCTGGATACCGGCAGGCAGCCGATCGCCAACGAAGATGAATCTGTCTGGGTTGTTCTCAACGGTGAAATCTATAATTTTCAATCTCTGCGCCGGGAACTGAAAGAAAAAGGACATCGGTTTTCCACGGCCACGGATACCGAGGTTATTGTCCACCTCTATGAAGAAGAGGGGCCGGCCTGCATCTCAAGGCTGCGCGGGATGTTCGCCTTTGCTCTCTGGGATAAAAACGAGCGGCTTTTGATGCTCGGTCGTGATCGGCTGGGAAAAAAGCCCCTTTTTTACACCAGACTTGATCAGTCCTTGCTCTTTGCTTCCGAATCCAAGGCCCTGTTTCAGGATCCGAGGCTGACAAAGGAGCTGAACCCGGAGGCGGTCCACGATTTTCTCTCCTTTAAGTTTATTCCCCGTCAGGAAGATCTCTTCAAAGGTGTTTATAAATTGCCGCCTGCCACCTATATGATTTTTCAGCATGGTGAAACAGCACTGACCAAATATTGGTATCTGCATTATGAAACCGACCGGAAAATGAGTGAAGAGGAGGCGGTTGCTCAAAGTGAAGAGCTGCTGGCTCAATCAATCAGGCTCCGAATGATAAGCGATGTCCCCATAGGAGCTTTTCTGAGTTCCGGGCTTGATTCCGGAATGATCGTGGCTCTTATGGCCGGGATGTCCGATACACCGGTGAATTCATTTTCCATCGGAGATACAACCCAAGGGTTTAACGAGCTTCCCCATGCGGCTGTCATTGCCGAACGGTATAAGACCAATCATCGGGAATTGGTTGTCCAACCCGAGGCCGTAAAAATATTACCGGATCTTATCTACCATCTTGACGGCCCTTTTGCCGATGTTCCCGCCTTGCCCATGTACTATGTCGCCAAAATGGCCAGAGAGGATGTAAAGGTCGTTTTAACCGGTGACGGCGGTGATGAATCCTTTGGCGGTTATGATCGATATATCGCCAACCAGCTTCTTGCGCATTATCGAAAGTTTCCTGAAAGCATGCGGCGCTGGTTGATTCCGTTTTTTTTGGACATGTTTCGTGAAAAAACAGCGAGAAAAAGCCTGCGCCAGTCACTTCGTTGGTTCAACAGCATGTCTCTGTTGCCGGAAGAGGAAAGCTATGCACGGGGAATTTCTTTTTTCTCCTTTGAAAATGAACAGAAAGAGATGTTGTACAGTCCCGCCTTGAAATCGGAGCTTGCCGGAGTCAATTCCCTTGACGGTATTCTATCGCGATTCGCTGACAGGACTGTTGATGCCCCGCTGAACAAGATGACGTTCTGTGATTTGAGTATTCGGGTACCGGAATACTCCTGTATCAAAATTGACCGCATCACTATGATGCATGGCCTGGAAGCCAGAAGCCCGTTTCTGGATCATAAGCTGATTGAATTTTGTGCAACCATCCCGCCGAACCTGAAGCTGAAAAGATTTCGGCGTAAATACCTGTTACGAGAAATTGCCAAAAAATATCTGCCCCCTGAAATCATCGGGTTACCCAAACAGGGCTTCGGTTCACCTATCAACACTTGGCTGCGAGGCGAACTCAAGGGATTTTCCAACCATCTGCTGCGGGATACGTCGTTATTGGTTCAGCACGGTCTGTTTAATCAGCAGTATATCAACTCGCTTCTGGACGGCCATGCCTCTGAAAAGATAAATGACGGCAATCGGATATGGAGCCTTGTGAATATGGAAATCTGGTATCGTATGCATTTCGGGGATCGTTCCCCTCTGGAAGCCAAGGAGAACCTCAAAGACCGGTTTGTCGGCCGATTATGAAAAAATTATAATTTTGAAGAGTTTTGCTGAATTGAGTTTTTCTCTCCGCATCAATGCACCCCCGGTTAACGGCTACGCAGTTTTTTGCGCAACTTATATTTAATTGCCGAGAGCAGCAGGTGTAGCCGTTCCCGCACGCTGGGCTCGGTCTGTCCGGATAACTCGCTCCGCACCTGCTCCAGCTCATCCCTGAGTATCATCAGCCGCTCTGTCCCGGCTGCTGCTAGACTTCTGTATTGTTCCGGCAGGGCCGCCAGCATGTACTTGCTGATCACCTCGACATCCTGTTGTCGCCCGGTGATTGCCGCTTCGCCCAGGGTGTTGCCGTCATGGATGCGATAATAGAGCAATTGTTCATCAGCTACATAACCCACTTGGTCGGGAAAAGCCAAGAGCATTCTGAAGATATAGTCGTAATCATGGAGATAACGCAGAGAACAAAATTGTCCCACCTGCCGGACCGCCTCGGCTGTCATGAACAGATTAGAGGTGGTCACCATAAAGTTTCCTTTAAGAAAGGCCGTGTACAAATCCTGGCAGGCAAAATACCAGTCCCGATTTTTTTGATGCCAGGTATTCCAGCCGAAATAGGGATCTGTGAACACCGCGCCTGCGTCTGAGATA
>MTKS01000259.1 GCA_004028495.1 Candidatus Electrothrix marina | reverse complement strand
GGTAAATTTATTTTTTGGAGATCCATAACCTGGGTCCGCTGGGTGCAGCCTGCTCTTAAAAAATACCTTACAAACCCTGTTCAGAAGCTTGGGGCTACCCCTTGTTATCGAGGGGTATTGCTTGTCTTGGACTGGTCAGGCGTAAGACTATATAGCCGACTGTTCCTGAAATGAGTGAACCGAGAATAATCCCCAGTCGCTCATCAAAGGCCTGTTGCGCTGCGTTTTCGTGAAAAGCTAAGCCGCCGATAAAGAGACTCATGGTAAATCCTATGCCGCAGAGTATAGAGACGCCATAGAGATTTTTCCAGTTTATCCCGCTGGGGAGCTGGGCAATTTTCATTTTTATGGCAAGGAAACAGAGCCCGAACACACCAGCCTGTTTGCCAATAAACAGGCCAAGAGCAATACCCAGCGGAACAGGGTGAAAAATTTGTTCTACACCGACGCCCTTCAGGCTGAGCCCGGAATTAGCAAAGGCAAAAAGAGGGAGTATGATGTACGAAACAGTCGGATGCAGGTCATGTTCGAGTTTTTTGAGCGGAGAAATATCCGGTTTTTCATGGGAGTAGAGGGGGATGAACATAGCCAGAACAACGCCGGCAATACTGGCATGGATACCGGAGTTCAAGGTGGCAAGCCAAAGGAAAAAACCGACCACTAAATACGGCAGTTTTTTTGTTGCTCCTACATGGTTGAGACAGGCAAGTATTGCCGTGCAGCCAATAGCTGCCACCAAAGCCATCACCGCTATATTTTTTGTATAAAAGATGGCGATAATGATGATTGCACCAAGGTCATCAAATATTGCCAGAGAGGTGAGGAAGATCTTTATTGAATAGGGCACTCTGGATCCCAGCAGGGTCAGGACGCCCAAGGCAAAGGCAATGTCAGTGGCAGCCGGTATAGCCCAGCCACGTATTGCAAGAGGGTCTCCTTGGTTGAGAAAGGAGTAAATAAGTGCGGGAAGCAGCATGCCGCCAAGGGCACCGATAATAGGCAGCATGATATTACGCCTGTCTGATAGCTCTCCTTCCATGATTTCTCGTTTCAGTTCTAAGCCGACGAAGAAAAAGAAAACCGCCATCAGGCCGTCATTGGTTAAGTGAAGCAGCGACAGGTTCATGCCCAGTCTGTTCACTCCGGGTATCCATGCCAGAGGATGGAGATGAAGCAGCTCCTCGTAAAGATGTGCCAATCCTGAATTGGCGCAGATAACGGCTACTATTGCTGCCAGCATCAGAAGGATGCCGCCGGAAGCCTCTATGTTGAAAAAATTTGCAATAAATCTTGATACCTTTTTTTTCATGACTCTCCTTAAAAATATAGCTGTCCACGTTGGTCAGGATGCCGGGATTCTTCGCAGCTTCTGCGCTATATTTCTCCTGTTTTGTTCCTCTGTCAAGGGGAAACGGAAATAAATACATTTTTGTTAGGTTTTTCGAGAATTCCTGTCCGTTCCAGTGTGAGAAATAGACATGCCGTCCTGGATTTCTTTCCTCACTGATACAATACATACATGCAATCCGTCTTTCGCGGGCGACTTCCGGCAATGGCTGTGGCAGCCCGGTATGTGTTTTCTGGATGACCGGCTCTGGTGGGGTGAGCAAAAGAAGCGTATTGCTCCTCATGAGGGCATTGATTTGGCCTGGTATACGGATCAGCAGGGGAAAGAGCATTGGCTCGCTCCCGGTCATATGATTCCGGGGCTGGTCGTTCCTGCAATATTTTCAGGTAAGGTGGTGCAGCTGCATCAGGATTTTCTGAATTGGTCAGTCTATATCCGCCATGATCGGTTCTGCCGGGATGGGGCGGTCTTGCACACTGTATACGGACATGTACAGCCCAAGAAGAAGATTTGCATCGGTCAGGAAGTCGGCGGAGGCGAGCCGGTGGCCGTGCTGGCAGCATATCCCCGCAGTACAGTGCCGCTTCATCTCCACTTCACCGTGGCCTGGGTACCGAAGAGCATTCCGTCCCGTCAGCTCAACTGGCAGATGCTGAGCGAAAACCGGCAGATTATCCTGCTTGATCCTTTAAAAACAGGGGAATGGAGTAATTGCTGCCGAATGCCTTGAAGATACTGTTGATCCCGTCATAATCCGAGGCAAATATATCCTCTCGGCTGCGGACCAGCTCCTGAACCTCTCCGGTAAATCCGCCGGTGGAAATCAACCAGAACTGGATATCCGGGATCGGTCGCCCTTCTTCTTCCATTTCCCGGCAGAGGGCACGGGCGGCGTTCTCCAGCTTTTTTACCTGGGTAAGGCTCATAGGTTTCCGGGTATATTTGCATTCGCAGAGCCAGACTCGGTAGTTGTTCTGCTCTTTGCCGAGCACATCAATCTGGTAGGCAGGGCTTGTCGATGCCTTGACAGTCTGTGTCCTGACATACTGAAACAGCGGTACCTTTACTTCCTCTGCTTCCTCCGATCTGCCAAACCAGGCACCGGGCAATCGCTCATGGTTGAATTTGAGCATGGAAACCTCGGCCACCATTTCGAGGAATTTCCCCTTCATCGTGTTGATCAGTCCCTGCTGACTCAGGTCAATTTCATCCACTCCTTCCAGATCCTGCTCATAGACGAACTTGATAAAGCGCATCAGGCAGATATCGTTGAAGGTGTAGAACTTTTCCGCTGTTCGATAAACCAAGTCGGCTGCATAGAGTTTTTCGATCTTTTCCGCAACCGCCTTTTTCGGCACCTTGAGTTTGTCCGCAATGGCCTTGGTGTCTACGGGTTGATTATTATAGCGGGTGAAATAGTAGATGATTTTTTTTCCCAGTTCTGTGTCATCATCTTTATTGATCTGCTCCCGATTGTTGTCAAAATGGGTCCGCCAGAAGCCGTAGATCTTGCCGTTTTCTATCTCGTAGCGGATAACCCGTTCAACGGACTGCTCATCTGTAAAGTCTTTGCCTTCGCATTTTGAGGTCGCCAGACAGTACAGATAATACGGATGCCCGCCCATCTGGGCACTGGCATACAGGGCGAGTTCAGGGCTGATGGTTCGTCCCTGTCCATAGTATTTCAAGGTGGTGTGCAGCAGGTTTGCTCCGTCCGGCACAGACATGGGTTTCATATAGGTAAAGTCGAAGCGTCCGCCCAGCGGCCCACCCATGACCGTTCTGAAAACCATCGTCACTGCGGAACCGGAAACCAGCATGGGGGCCTTGCGGCTCTGGG
>MTKS01000258.1 GCA_004028495.1 Candidatus Electrothrix marina | reverse complement strand
CTATCCAGCTCCAAGAGACGATCCGCCATTCGCTCGGCAGCAAAAACCAGGGATTCCAAATCCAGAAAATCCATGATATGTTGATCAAACAAAATCTTTACTCGGGCCTCAAACCCGTCTTCCACATCCTGGTCCCAAAATAAAAGGTACAGGGGTACGTACGGCAGAACAGGAAGAACAGCGGAGAAATCCGCACTCCGCCCCTGCTCATCATTGCCTCTTTCTCCCCCGACCTTATCGCAAAGCGGTACAAGCTCTTCAATACGCCCGGCAAATCTTTCCGCCAACCTGCCTTCACAATAGGTTGCCAAGGTACGAATCTTGGCAATGAAGTTGGGCAGGCTTTCCATTCCCACCCAGGTGCCGTTCGGCAGGCTTTCCTCTGCCCCGTCGCCCGTATTACCGCTCGCATTTCCACCGCTCGCATTTCCACCGAACGCAACGTAATTATAAAGCAGAATCTGGTCCCTGGGATCAACAAGCTGCTGTCCATCCATCACGACCTCATCCCGCCCCAAGAGAATCAAGCGACCGAGATAACGGAACCTGAGCTGATCCGGGTTCTCCGCAGACCAAGCAGTCCCGAGGCGACGACTGAGCTGACAAAAATCAAGGGACTGAATCTTGGATTTCAAATGAGCAACCAAGGCCATATCCCGTTCATCCTGACCGCGTTCCACGCGATCCAATCCGGATTCACCCTTTGCGGCACCGAACTCGGCAGGCAGACTGTCGCGCTGCACATAGGGGCAAAGACCCGGCGCAACCCCGCCCTTGGTCACAGCAACGGCAAAGGCGAGGCAGGCTGCATAGCCGCACTCGCCGCAGTTTGTTGCCGGGATATATTTCAAAAATTCATGCGGTGTCATCAGCGTCAAGAAAAGCTTATAAAACTTATTTCATCTTCTTATTCAGGGCCGCTGTAATCGCATCGGTCATGTCCACAGACTTATCAAAGTAAAGCACAGCTGTATTCGGCATAATCACAGATACCCCTTTTTCCTTAGCAACTTCCTTGACAAGGACTTCCAGTTTCTTCATGATCGGGGCAAGATGTTTTTCCTGCAAATTTCTCATTTCCATATTGGCATCATCCTGCTTTACCCTGAAATCACGTTTTTTCCGTTGCAGTTCAAGTGCTTTTTCCTTCTTGGTTTCCTCATTCCAGGCATCGGCCTTTTTCTGCATTTCCTTCTGCAGAGCCAAAACAGCCTCTTTTTCCTTATCAAGGGAAGACTTGAACTCTTTCATCTTTGCTTCCATCTTTTTTTTTGCCGCTACCCCGACGCTGGATTTATCCAGGACCTGCTGCAGGTTAACCACACCGACACTGGGCGTAGCACTCGCCGAAACAACAGTAAAAACAGTAAGGAAGAAAAAAACAGATGACAAAACCAGCACACTCGTTCGTTTCACAGCCAAGCTCCTTTTTAAAAACGTTATCAGTATCCTTTATTGCCGGGCTCATAGCCTCGCATCCAATCGATCCGGCAGGGGTCCGGCCTGCTCGGAAACGACAGCATTACCTTACAATGAAAAGAATACCGTTAAAATAAAATTACCGAAATTTTCCTCATCGAATGCGGAAAGACAGTCCTGCAAGCCCTGTCTTTCGGTGCCGAAAAAATATTCAGGCTACCAAATTCAGGACTCGTACTCCGCCTCTGCTATCCTAACCTACCGGAGGAGGAATTCAAGATATTTTTTCAGGCCTTCCATCCGACTCCGACTTAATATTTCTCAACCATGTTCCTTGAAAAACTCATCATTCTTGCTTTGGCAACGCCCTTATTCATTTCGAGCGGCACACAGAATGGTCTTTCCCCTTTTCAACGCCTGCCACTCCTGATGATAAAAAAGAAAATAACACACCAGCGGAGCGTACCAACAAATAAACATGGTTACCAGATCATGACTGGGAAAGTGGGCACCTCTGATCTGTTGCCCTGCCCCGAAGATGAACCCGACGATTACTCCGAAAAGAAGCCCGTAGCCCCGATAACCGGAACGATATCGCAACAGAACAAAGTAGAGACTCAGGAAACAGTAGCCGCCCGAGGCGTGCCCGGCAGGAAAGGAGTGCCCTCTTGCTGCGTCAACCGGGACAGGGTCCAGCATTCTGATATAGGGCTGTACCCCGTTAAAAAGGTGCAGATCCCAAGGACTGTAGATATGAGTGAATTGTTTTCCTATGCCGACCAGAATCGGTCCTGCTGCCGTGGCGACAAAAAAAAAGAGCAGAATCTTGCGATATGGACGGAACTGTTTTTTCAGATTGACAAAGAGAAAGAGCAGGAGCCAGATTGCGGCGACAGACCAGTCAAAAAGCTGTCCTCCTGAATGAATAATCGTATAAAAAAGCCAATGTCCCCGATATGGCCACACCTGATGTTGAGCATCATAAAAATGAGACACCCACCAGATATCCAATCCGCTGTACTCAAAAAAAACAGAAACGACGAGAAGCAGAAACGGGAAAAAAAACATGACGGAAAGATTTTCCACGCTATGATGTAATAAGGATGCTGTGCGCATGGCAGGTTGCAAATCAGTTAATCATTTAAGATATCAAGATCATTCCTGTATACACTGGTCTTGACCGCGAAAAATCCGAGCAAGGTATGAAACAGATTATCATGACTGAGTTCCTTGTCTTTTTCCTGCTCAAGCAAATCAGGATCAATATATTTCCAGGTACGCTCTCCGAACCACATCAGGGCTCCGATATGTTTTTGCGTGTCCGGAGCGATCATATACGGGAGCCCATGAAGATAGACACCGTTTTCCCCTAAGCTCTCGCCATGATCACTCAAATAGATCATCGCTGTTTTATGATCCTTATCGTATTTTTTCAGGAAGCTGATTATCTCGGCCAAAAAATAATCTGTATAGAGCAGAGCATTATCATAAGCATTAATAATTTCCTCCTGACTGCAATCTTCCAGCTGATTTGTTCGGCAGGTCGGTGTGAATTGCTCAAACTGTTTCGGATATCTTTTATAGTAGGCCGGACCATGATTCCCCATCTGGTGGAGAACAATAAGAATATCTTTCTGCTCATGCAGCGCGACATACTGATCAAGACCGACCAGCATCCCCTCATCCCTGCATTCTCCGTCTTCGCAGACAGTGTTGTTCTCAGGGATCTTATAATCTTCATAGGGAACACGCAGGGCCACCCCCTTTGAATCCGAGTTATTATCT
>MTKS01000257.1 GCA_004028495.1 Candidatus Electrothrix marina | reverse complement strand
TTTTTTTATGCATTGTACAATGCTCCCGCCTCAATTTACCGCTCCGACATAGGAACAAAGGGGCGCGACGGTTCTCCGATATACACCTGACGCGGACGGCCTATCTTCCCGTCAGGATCCTCCTGCTGTTCCTTCCACTGGGCGATCCAGCCGGGAAGACGGCCCAAGGCGAACATCACCGTAAACATATTGGTGGGGATTCCCAGTGCCCGATAAATAATACCGGAATAAAAATCCACATTCGGAAAGAGATTGCGCTCAACGAAATACTGATCATTCAAAGCGATCTCTTCAAGTCGTCGCGCGATATCAAGCAGCGGATCAGAGACATTGAGAACCTCCAGGAGATCGTCACAGGCCTCCTTGATAATTTTACCGCGAGGGTCAAAGGTCTTATAGACCCGATGCCCGAAACCGGACAGCTTAAACGAATTGGATTTATCCTTGGCCATGTCAATGTACTTCTTAAAATTATCTCCATCACGATGAATGGTTTCCAGCATGGTCACCACAGCCTCGTTGGCGCCGCCGTGCAGCGGCCCCCAGAGAGCGTTGATACCGGCGGATATGGAGGCGTACAGATTAACACCGGCACTTCCCACCAGACGAACAGTTGAGGTTGAACAGTTCTGCTCATGATCGGCATGAAGAATAAGCAGCTTATTCAGGGCGGCCACCGCTTCAGGATGCACCATGTAGGGCTGTACCGGTTTATCGAACATCATGTTCAGAAAATTGGCGCAGTAGCTCCGGTCCGGGCTGGGATAGACCAAAGGATGGCCCATGCTTTTTTTATAAGAAAAGGCGGCAATAGTCCGAATTTTGGAAATCAGCCGGGCAGCGGTCAAATCAAGTCTCTTGAGCGGATCATCGCTCATTTCCGGATAGTAGGTGCTCAGACTGTTGACCATCACCGACAGCATGGTCATGGGCGGGGAATTCGGGGGAAAATGATCAAAAAAATGAATCATATCCTCATGGATTAAAGAGAACTGATTGAGCAACCCCCTGAAATGTTCGTATTCCGTCGGATTCGGCAGATGACCGTGAATCAAGAGGTAAGCAACCTCTATAAAAACACATTTTTCAGCGAGTTCTTCGATAGCGTAGCCTCGATACGACAGAATGCCCTCTTTACCGTCCAAAAAGGTGATATCACTGGTGCAGGAAGCGGTGTTTTTATAACCCGGATCAAGAGTCGTGTATCCGGTTTGCTGCAACAGCGTGCTGATATCAATCGCCCTGTCGTTTTCCGTCCCGCAGACGACGGGCAGAGAGTATGATTTTCCCTCAACAGTAAGGGTGGCGTCGGGGCAGCTCTTTTCTTTGCTCATAATGCTCATAATGCTCATAATAAAACCTCTAAATTGTAGTTAACCTTGTTATGCACCGTTTGTTATGCAACCTCAACAGCGGCGGATGCAATTCACGGTCGGAGATTGAAAACATAATGCGTGTTTCCCCCTGTTCGGTTACAATCCTGTCAAGCCTGAAAGCAGACTGAAATGAGACATGATTCGAGATCCCGAACAGTTATATCCGGAACAATCAAAGAGGGGGGAGGCAATCCGGGCGGCGGCCTAAAAAGAAACCATTCAATTAAACAGGTAACATTGAGTGACTTGCATGCAACCCGACAGAGAGATGCGAAGAGTTCCCGATCGCCGAAGAAGTCCGCCTGACGAATAAAGATTTTTCCGAGTTGGCAGGCTGTATTAAACCGATACGCCTCAAGGAACCCTGCCCGACCTATCACCTGTTATTACGCCGCGCAGAGCTGTATTTTACCCGACTTCCTTAAAGAAATCAAGGTGCATGCCGATTTTCAACGTTCAAACCGTTCAGACCTTTATATTCAACAAGATAAGCAGAAAAAACCGAGATACAAAACATGGATGAGCTGCAAGAGAAACGAAGACGCATCCGAGACCTGATGCAATACGCCGTCCCGGACGACCAAGGAGCACAGGCCCTTGACCTTTTGGTTGTTTTCCGTGAAGATCGCCTCGCCCTGGACGTTTTTGATGAATTTTACCGCTGTTTGCCCGAGGCCCGTGACGACTGGATTAAAGAACTGCGTCTCGTCGGGAGAAAAGGCGGCATATTTCTCCTCGCTGCGGTGACATCCCTTGATGCGTATCTGTATCTGATTTCCAGCGAAGGTATTGAATTTCACGGCAGCATGCAGGAAGGCTACCTGGACAAGGAGTTGCTCCGCTTCTTCGATTTTTCCTCTGCCGAAGAATTCTGCGAGCAGGTCAAGAAAATCGAAAACTTTCCCGTTTACGAGCCTGTCCAAGTCGATTTCGACACCTGCCCGGCCTGTCACGCAGCCACCGGTGAAGAGCATGAGCTGGGCTGCCCGGTGGAGGTTTGTCCCTGGTGCGGCGGCCAACTGATCCACTGCGAATGCCGGTTTGCCCAGCTTGACGTGGAAGAGCTAACAACAGACCAAGACGTTGTCCGCTTTGAAGAACTCTTGCAGCAAAAAGGGCGGCTGGTCTACACCCCGGAGCAACGTCCGGCTTTTGCTGACGATGGACCAGGGATTGCTCTCGAATAATACTCGCTGTGCTGCTTTAAAAAATCAGCGAAGCAGGCTCCTCAAGGCCGACTCAAGATCGGGCTTTGCAAAGACATACCCCGACTCCCGAAGTTTACGAGGATACACCCGCGCACTGGCAAACAACAGCTCCTGAGCCATTTCCCCAAAAAAAAGCGACAGGAAAAATTTCGGGACAGGAAAAAATGCTGGTCGTCGCAGCACCTTGCCCAACACACGGGTGAATTGCTGATTCGTTACAGGATGCGGAGCAACGATATTCACCGGCCCGTGCAGCTCCTCCTGCTGAATAATATGGAGGATCGCCTGAGCCGCATCATGAATATTGACCCAGCTCATGTACTGGCTCCCGTCGCCTACAGGCCCGCCGAGCCCTATCCTGAAGGGAGGCAACATCTTTGCCAAAGCTCCTCCGTCAGGACTGAGCACCATCCCGAATCGCGTATTCACCACCCGGATACCGGCTTCTGCCGCAGGTCGGGCTGCTTCCTCCCAGGCCTGACTCACATCAGAAAGAAACCCTGTTCCTTTTTTGCTCCCTTCGTCCAGCTCCTCGTCACCCCGCTCTCCGTAGAACCCTATAGCAGAGGCGGAAATCATGAGGCGAGGTTTATAAACAGCCGCTGCAAAAAACTCGGCGAG
>MTKS01000256.1 GCA_004028495.1 Candidatus Electrothrix marina | reverse complement strand
ATGCTAGCCCGGATAGACCAAAGACCGCTTTCGCTGTCCAGAGCATGGCCTGGATATCCCGCATACCACCTCGCCCCTCCTTGACATGAGGCTCCAGCCGGTAGGCATGGGTACCGTATTTCTGGCGACGCTCCACGCACATTGCATCCATTGTACGAACAAACTTCTGCCGTTGACCGTAGAGAATCTTTTTCTGGTAACGATCCAGCAGCTCTCGGTACAGAGATTCCGAGCCTACCAGCAGCCTGGAATCCAGCAGAGAGACTTCAAAAATAAAATCTTCCTTGGCAAAGCGGACAGCGTCCTTCACGCTGCGGACACTATGCCCCACATCAAATCCGCCATCCCAAAGGGGGTAGAGGATGGATTCCGCCACCGCCTGCATGTCTTTTTTGGACTTGCGATCATGGAGCAGGAGCAAATCCACATCAGAATAGGGATAAAGCTCTTGGCGGCCATATCCGCCCAAGGCGACAAGGGCGATTTCTCCGCGAGCCTGACTCACTGCCGGAGAGGCATTGAAATGATCAATAATAAAACCATCGACCAATTCCGTATGCTGCTCAAGCAGCTGATGGCCGCTCAGCCCCTGCTCCCAGAGTTCCTCCAGGGCTTGCCGTTGTGCATGCAGTTCCAAGGACATCAGATAGCTTCGCTATCTGTTTCTCCTGTCCGCACCCGGACAATTTTTTCCACAGGCAGAACAAAGATTTTTCCGTCACCGATCTTGCCAGTGCGAGCAGCCTCAACGACCACGTCGATTATCTTATCCACCATTTCTGTCTCAACAATAATTTCCACCTTGATCTTGGGCAGAAAATCGACTTTATATTCAGCGCCGCGATAGATTTCTGTATGCCCCTTTTGACGACCGTATCCTTTCACCTCGGAAATGGTCATCCCCTTAATACCGATATCGTTCAAGGCCGTCTTCACAGCGTCAAGCTTAAAAGGCTTTACAATAACTTCAACCTTTTTCATCTGGCTCTCTCCTGTTTATTTCTTATTTATTATTATTCCGTTCCGGGTTCCATGCAGCAAACATTTCAGCCCTATGCGACAAGCAGCTTCATGGACGCCAACATACAACGAGAATTCGAAAGTTGAAACAGTTAAATGAACCGATTCCTGCCTGTTAATTATAGGCTGTCTCAGAGTGCTCGCTATAATCCATTCCCTGCACCTCATTCTCCTCAGTCAACCGCATCCCCATAGTCGTATGAAGGACTTTAATAAGAATCCAGGAAACCACAAAAGCATACACGCCGACAACAACCACGCCCATCACCTGAGAAACCAGCTGAGCCGTATTTCCGGTCAGTAAGCCGTCAGCCCCGCCGGGATTGACTGCCTTGGAAGCAAAGACACCCAGCAATAAACTGCCGATCAGGCCCCCGACGCCGTGGATACCCACCACATCAAGGGAATCATCATAGCCAAGCTTGGATTTCATGCTGACGGCAAAAAAGCACACCACCCCGGCAATCAAGCCGATAATGATGGCCGAATGAGGCCCAACAAAACCGGCGGCCGGAGTGATTGTGGCAAGACCGGCAATTGCCCCGGACGCTGCCCCGAGAGTCGTCGGCTTACCGAGTTCGAACCACTCTATCAGAGTCCATGCCGCCATCCCAGCCATCCCAGCAAGGTGGGTGGCGACAAAAGCTGTCGCAGCAACCCCGTCCGCTGCCAAGGCGCTCCCTCCGTTAAAACCAAACCACCCGAACCACAGCAGCCCGGTCCCCAGCATGGTCATGGGCAGGTTATGCGGGAGAAAATTTTCCCGGCCGAAACCCTGCCGAGGCCCGATGACCAGAATGGCGGCCAATGCGGCTGCACCGCAGGTGACATGCACGACCAAACCTCCGGCAAAATCCAGGACCGGGGTGGCAAGGGTAGACATCCAGCCTCCGCCCCAAATCCAGTGGCAAACCGGGTTATACACCAACACAGCCCAAAGCAGGCTGAAGATCGCAAAAGGCAAAAACTTCACCCGTTCGGCAAAAGCACCGGTGATCAAAGCCGGAGTGATCACCGCAAACATGCACTGGTAGATCATAAACACGGTTTGCGGGATAGTGGTCGCATAATCCGCGCTGGGCGCATTGGTCACCCCGTTCAAGGCGAACCAGGAAAGGTCTCCGATAACCCCGCCCACGTCCGGCCCAAAGGACATGGAGTAGCCAATATATATCCACTCAAAGGAAATAAGCGAGATCATAATCAGACTCTGCATAATGGTCCCCAATACATTCTTACTGCGCACCATTCCCCCGTAAAACAGGGCCAATCCCGGGGTCATCAATAAAACCAATCCTGCTGCCGCCAAAATAAAGGCGGTATCCGCTCCATTAATCATCCTTCCCTCTCTTTATTGAAAATAAATTTACAATTACGTAACAAAAAAGAACATAACTGTAACAAAGAGGAAATGTTTTTTCAATAAATGAGTATCAAGAACGAGGCGAACTTTCGCCCCTCTCTCCTGAAAACAACAAAAGATCTTTTAATACCATTTGGATATCACCAGAAGACAACCTTTTTTCTTCTTTTAAGGAGTATCACGTTAATATGATACGAGCAAAATGTATTCCACCCTCATAGCACAAACTTCATGCATATACAATAAACAAGTTATTGCTTTTTTGCATTGCAAAAAAACTTACAAAAACGTAATTATAACTTATATCATTCACGAAAAAATCCGCTGTATTTCCTCTAAGCAACCTGAAAGATTCGGCAAATCAAACATGCAAACGAACTGTTTTTACCATGCTGACCAAATTCTACGTTCCATCTCCAGAACACAAAGATCCTTCATTTCCGCAATTCTCTCTTGACGCTTTTGCCGGAAGGTATAACAGTAGGAGCAGTTCGTACAAAGGATCGCGCAAAATTGAAAAGCCCTTCCTGAAATCTTCCATAATATCAAACAGCATGGAGTTGTTAAGAACAATGAAACAGAAACATGTTATTCCACGATTGAGCATGATGGCGGTTTTCGCGATCTGTTTTTTTCTGCTGACAATGCAGGTAGGAGCAGCAAATCAGGAAAATGATATTGCGATGCTGGATCGCTCGGCCAAGGCGTTCAGCTCTGTTGTTCGAAAGGCCGGACCGGCAGTGGTCTATATCGGAGTGGAGAAAACAAACAGGAGCTTCGACGGGCGCGGCCAGACGGACATGTTCAACGACCCTTTTTTCGAAC